>NZ_JAELTL010000012.1:0-119182 GCF_016428815.1 Serratia sp. ASV30
CCCCCCCCCCCCCCCCCCCCCCCCCCCCCCCCCCCCCCCCCCCCCCCCCCCCCCTTTTCAAGCACAAGACGGCATACGAGATGATACCTCCTGTCTCGTGGGCTCGGAGATGTGTATAAGAGACAGCCATTCAACGGGAACTGACGCCGCAAAAATTTGCCAAGCTGCGCGGGTTGAAATTCCATCTGGATGAGCAACGCCTGGAGCAGGTATGCGGTGGCGCTATCCCGCAGGAAGAGCAGATGGGTGAAGTGATACTCGACGATCCGCGTAATGACGGGCATCCGTTGCTGATGCCTTATCGGCCCGGGGGGGAAAGGGCCGATATGCCACTAATCAATTTCTATTGGGACTTTTTTGGCCCAGGAAAGGTGTGCTATATGCCGGTCATCTATCCCGCTATGAGCCGCATGGTGGAGGTGATCCGCCATAACGGGGGAATACCGATCCTGGCACATATCGGTGCCAACGTTAAACAGGACCATACCCATGTCATCGATGAAATGTTGAAGATTGGTGTGATGGGGGTAGAGGTGTTCTCAAGCTATCATTCACCCGAATTGGCTAGCCAGCTGTATGAGTTTACCGTGGGCCGCTCGGCGTTTGTTACCTGCGGCAGTGACTTCCACGGGCGTAACAAGCCAAAAATAGAAGTAGGGCAATGTGCTTACGGCCCGCAGCATATTGGTGAAATACGCCGGTTTGTCGCCGCCGCCAGCGCCTAGGCATTGTTCCATTCCATATGACTCGTGGGCGGCATCGGCTGCTCACGAAGCGCGCAGTTAACCGCCGAAATATAGACCATTCCAGAGATTTTCTTTATCCTTTGCCGTCCTTTTATCAGGTAGGTGAATTTCTCTCGCCATTAATATCCTGTTTTATATAAACATTCTACGGAGAAGGGAGTTTCCGTCGGGCGCAATCGTTGGCGCTGTAGATTAAGGTAAGCTGTCTCATGAGTACGATTTCTCCAGATCATGGCAGGTTGGCCATTGCCCAAGCTGCCAAATGGAACAAGACCGACACCGTCTGGATGTTCGGGCTTTACGCTACGGCCGTGGGGGCCGGCACCCTGTTTCTGCCGATCAATGCCGGTCTGAATGGCCCGCTGGTGCTGCTATTGATGGCACTGTTCGCTTTCCCTCTGACCTATTTACCCCATCTGGCACTAACCCGCTTTGTCCTTTCCGGCTCCAGCCGCGATGGCAATATTCAGGACGTGGTGGTCGAGCATTTCGGCGTGTTAGCCGGCAAGATCATTATGGTGCTATACCTGATGGCGTTTTTCCCCATCGTGCTGGTTTACAGTATTTCCATCACCAACGCGTTGGACAGCTTCCTGACTCACCAATTTCACTTCAACCCGGTACCCCGTATCTGGCTGAGTTTGGCGGTAGTGGTGGTGCTCAATCTGGTGCTGTTGCGCGGAAAGGATACTATTGTGGCCGCGATGGGCGTTCTGGTATTCCCATTGCTGGTGTTTCTGATGGGGATTTCGCTGTATCTGGTACCCACCTGGCAGACCGAGAACTTTGTCAGTGGTTTGGCCAACACGCAATTTGACAGCCCCGACCTGTGGCATTCGCTGTGGTTGGCAGTCCCGGTGATGGTATTTTCCTTTAGCCATGCGCCGATCATTTCGTCGTTCGCGTCCACCCAGAACAGCTTATATGGCGACAAGGCCGAGCGCCGTTGTGCGCGGATCATGCGTTACAGCTACCTGCTGATTTGCGTTACCGTGCTGTTCTTCGTGTTCAGCTGCGTACTGAGCCTTTCGCACCAGGAGATGGAGCAGGCGAAAGCGCAGAACATCACGGTGTTGACCACCCTGGCCAACAAGTTTTCCAATCCGCTGATTGCCTATCTTGGGCCGGTGATGGCGATGTTGGCGATGGCAAAGTCCTATCTTGGCACGTCTCTAGGCGTAACCGAAGGCGCAACCAGCCTGATTGATGGGCTAACCCGCGCCGTTGGCAAGCCGTTAAATGCCAGGACGACTCATCGTATCTCCGGCGTGGTGCTGTTCTTGCTCACCTGGGCGGCCACCGTCTGGAATCCTAGCGCCTTGCATATCATTGAAACCATCAGCGGTCCGCTGATTGCGGTGATCCTGTTTATTCTGCCGATGTATGCGGTGCGCGCGGTTCCGGCTATGCGCCGTTATCGTGCCTTGAGTAATGTCTTTGTACTTGTGATGGGGTTGATTGCACTTTCCGCTTTGGTTTACGGGTTGGCATAGCGATCAAATTGGCCCCGCGACTGCGGGGCCGGTTGGGTTAGGTCATTGGCACATAGGTAGAGATCAGCTCCAACACGCCGTTGATAATAAACTGTACGCCCATACACACCAGCAGGAAGCCCATCAGGCGGGAAATGGCCTCAATACCGCTTTCGCCAACCAGTTTCATGATCGCCGTGGAGCTACGTAAACAGACCCACAGAATGATCGCTATCGACAGGAAAATGGCCACCGGCGCGGCCAGCAGCACCCAGTGGGCAAAGCCCAGGGTATTTTCATTGACGCTGGATGCGGTGCTGATGATCATGGCGATAGTACCCGGCCCAGCGGTACTTGGCATGGCCAGTGGGACAAAGGCGATATTGGCCGAGGTTTTCTTGCGCAATTCTCTGCTTTTGGTTTCTACCTCCGGTGTTTCATCGGCACTTTGCTGTGGGAACAACATGCGAAAACCGATAAAGGCGACAATCAAACCCCCGGCGATCCGCAGCCCGGGGATGGAGATCCCAAAGGTGCTCATGACAAGTTGACCGGCATAGAACGCCACCGTCATGATGCAGAACACATAGACCGAAGCCATCAGCGACTGATGGTTGCGCTCTTCGTTGGTCATATTTCCCGACAGACCAAGCAGCAGCGCCACGGTGGTCAGCGGGTTGGCCAGTGGCAACAGTAGGGCTATCCCCAGCCCGATGGCCTGAAACAACTGCAGAATACTCGACATAAAACAAACCCCAGCAAGAGAATGAAATGGGGGCGCAGTCACTACGCCCAAAAAGTATTGTGACTACCAGCGTCAGACCAGACGCTCAATTTTTCTGTGTCGCCATACCAGCCTATAAAACGTTGTCTGCAATGCCAGCATTGTCAAATAGGCGATAGGGAACGCCATCCATACCCCCTCTAATCCAAAGTGATTGCTGAGCAGATAGGCCGCTGGCAACTGTACGGCCACGATGCAGAGAATGGAGATCGTCACCGGCACTAACACCACGCCGCTGGCGCGCATGATGCCGCCGACAATCGCCTGGAAACCAAATACCAGCATGCTCCACAGCATGATATGCAATAAATGCTCTGCTTCTGCCAATACCACCGGGCTGGTCAGGAACAAACCCAGCAGCCAATGTGACAGCAGGTAGACCAGAATAATCAACGAGCCGGTCAGCCAGAGGTTGATATATAGCCCGGTACGCAAGATAGGAGCAATGCGCTCGGTTTTGCCAGCGCCGATGGCCTGAGCGCCTAAAATAGAGGCGGTGATGGCAATCGACAGGGCAGGGAATTGCACATAGTTTACGATCTGTGTCACTGCGCCGTAGGCTGCCGTGGCATCCGAACCGTGGCGATTGACCAGCGTCAGGATGATCAGCTCAGAGATAGAAATTACCACCATTTGTAAACCGGTGGGCAGGCCAATACGTAATACTTTGCGTAGCACCACCGTATCCAGCTTGAGCGCGGCCAGCATGGCCCGGTCGGGGGCCAACACGTGTTTTTTGCGGCGCAGACGCAATGTCAGATACAACATTGCCAGTGCGTTACCGACCATACCCGCCAGAGCCGCGCTCTGTATGCCCATGGGGGCAAAGCCCAGCCAGCCACGGATCAGGGCAGGTGTGAGCAGCAAGCCAACGATGGTAGACAGCAGCAGGGCCAAGAGTGGTGAGACCGTGTCACTGACGCCGCGCAGCAACTGGGTGAACAACACAAATACCAGCAATAACGGCATAATCAGCATCATGATGCGGGCGTAAGAGACCGCTTCTTCCAGCACGTCCGCTGGCGTGCCTAGCGCTTGTAGCGCCTGGCGGGCAAACAGACTGCCAAATACTGCCGCCAGTAAGCCAAGCGACACGCCCAGCATCAAGGCCGTACCGGCAATGGTTTTCACTTTTTCCGGTTCATTCGCGCCCCATGCCTGCCCAATCAGCACCGAGGCACCGGCACCAACGCCAATCACCAGTGAGATAAAGAAGAACACCACCGGGAACATACCGGAGATGGCGGCCAGCGCATGGGTGCCGAGCATCTGGCCGATATAGATGCCGTTTAGCGTGCCTGAAAATCCTTGCAGGAAGTTGGACAGCACCATGGGCACCAAAAAGATCAGATAGATGCGCCAAAGCGGTGGCTGCTTGTGCTGCGGAAGGGTTTGCATTTAATCGTTTTTCCTGCGCCTAAAGGCCTGTAACGAGCACTAACGGTGCTCATAAATAACGTTATTGTAGCTGACAACCAGTGCGTTCAGCGGGGGAACGCATCGCGAGTCATCCAGGCCAGATGCGCCTGGATATCGGCAGGCCATTGCGCAATTCGCTCGGCAAACAGCTTGCTGTCGTGGCCAAACAGTGCGCGCGTGGCTTCTTCATAGCCCGGTAAAGAGCCGGCGATGGCGCTCATAAAGCGATAGCCGTTCTCTTTGATACGGCGTTCATTATCCTGCTCGACCGTGGTGCGCCTGGCTTCATCAACCAGACGACGTAGCGCAGCAGAAGCACCACCGCGCTGTTGTGCCAGCCATTCCCAATGACGGGGCAGGAGGGTCACTTCGCGGGCCACTACGCCGAGTTTGGGCCGACCAACCGAGGGTTGAGTTGTCGGTTCTGCATCAAGCTCAGCGACACCGCCATCAGGCTGGGGCCAAACGTAACCTGCTGGCCAAGGGTAATCCACTTGGGAGCCGGTGGCATCATCAAACACTAACAGCCCCCCGGCAGTGAGATCCATCGCAGCAAGCGCCTGAGCGACATCGGCATAAGACCCGGCAGCCACTCGTTGATGCTGCAAGAAAGCGGTGCAGCTCGGCGTATTGAGGGTTTTCATATTTTTATATCCGGGTTAAATTATTTTACCCGGGTAATTTGACCGAGTCATCGTGGTAAGTCAAGTGCGATCAATTATGCAGCAGGGTAAACTGCGCTTTATTTATCCTCTACAGTTTTAATGTTACTATTCGCGAGGCTGTGAACAGCCACTGGAGGTTCGGGTGTTATTAACGGACCAAGTTGTGCGTCAATCTGGCAATTGTGGGCGAGATATGACGCATAACTGACTCAACACTAACCAAAATATCTGTACTGCATGTGATCTGTCGTGTGGGTCACCACTGTAGATAAGGAATTATGAATGCCTGTTATTACTCTTCCTGACGGAAGTCAGCGTCAATACGACCATGCCGTTTCCCCGATGGATGTTGCCCGTGATATTGGCCCTGGCCTTGCCAAAGCCTGTATCGCCGGCCGCGTTAACGGTGAACTGGTCGATGCCAACGATGCCATCGAAGCCGATGCGCAATTGGCCATCATTACCATCAAAGATGCCGAAGGCCTGGATATCATGCGCCACTCCTGTGCGCACCTGCTGGGTCATGCGATCAAACAGCTGTGGCCAGATACCAAAATGGCCATTGGTCCGGTGATCGACAACGGTTTTTACTATGATGTTGACCTCGACCATACCCTGACGCAGGAAGATCTGGATCTGCTGGAGAAGCGGATGCATGAATTGGCCGACAAAGATTATGACGTCATCAAGAAAACCGTGAGCTGGCAGGAAGCCCGCGACACCTTCGCAGCCCGTGGCGAAAGCTACAAGGTGGCGATTCTGGATGAAAATATCAGCCATGACGATCGCCCAGGCCTGTATCATCACGAAGAATACGTGGATATGTGCCGTGGCCCGCACGTGCCGAATATGCGTTTCTGCCACCATTTCAAACTGCAGAAAACCTCCGGTGCCTACTGGCGTGGCGACAGCAAAAACAAAATGCTGCAGCGTATCTACGGTACCGCCTGGGCAGACAAGAAGCAGTTGAACGCTTACCTGCAACGTCTGGAAGAAGCAGCCAAGCGTGACCATCGCAAGATCGGCAAGCAGCTCGACCTGTATCATATGCAGGAAGAAGCCCCTGGCATGGTGTTCTGGCATAACGACGGCTGGACCATCTTCCGCGAACTGGAAGCCTTTGTGCGCATGAAGCTCAAAGAACACCAGTATCAGGAGGTGAAAGGGCCGTTCATGATGGACCGTGTGCTGTGGGAAAAAACCGGCCACTGGGAAAACTACAAAGACGCCATGTTCACCACTTCTTCAGAGAACCGTGAATATTGCATCAAGCCGATGAACTGCCCGGGCCACGTGCAGATCTTCAACCAGGGCCTGAAGTCTTACCGTGACCTGCCGCTGCGTATGGGCGAGTTCGGTAGCTGCCACCGTAACGAGCCATCCGGTTCGCTGCATGGCCTGATGCGTGTGCGTGGTTTCACCCAGGACGATGCCCATATCTTCTGTACCGAAGATCAGGTGCGTTCCGAAGTGAACGACTGCATCAAAATGGTCTACGATATGTACGGTGTCTTTGGCTTCGAAAAGATTGTGGTGAAACTGTCCACCCGTCCAGAGAAGCGCATCGGGACTGACGAAATGTGGACTCGAGCCGAAAACGATCTGGCCGCTGCGCTGACTGAAAACGGGATTCCGTTTGAATATCAGCCGGGTGAGGGCGCTTTCTACGGACCAAAAATTGAATTTACCTTGCATGATTGTTTGGATCGCGCATGGCAATGTGGTACCGTGCAACTCGATTTCTTCTTACCGGGCCGTTTAGGCGCGTCGTATGTTGGCGAAAACAACGAACGCGTGGTACCGGTAATGATACACCGTGCTATTCTTGGCTCCATGGAGCGCTTCATCGGTATCCTTACCGAAGAATATGCCGGTTTCTACCCAACCTGGATTGCTCCAGTGCAGGTAGTGGTGATGAATATCACCGACAGCCAGTCTGATTACGTCCAGCAATTGACCAAAAAACTGCAAGATGCAGGCATTCGGGCAAAAGCGGACTTGAGAAACGAGAAGATTGGCTTTAAAATTCGCGAACATACTTTACGACGGGTTCCATACATGTTGGTGTGCGGTGATAAAGAGGTCGAATCAGGCAAAGTTGCCGTTCGTACCCGCCGTGGCAAAGACCTGGGGAGCCTGGACGTACAAGAAGTCGTAGACAAGCTGCTACATGAGATACGCAGCCGAAGTCTTCATCAACTGGAG
Source organism: Serratia sp. ASV30 (assembly GCF_016428815.1). Classification (NCBI taxonomy): domain Bacteria; kingdom Pseudomonadati; phylum Pseudomonadota; class Gammaproteobacteria; order Enterobacterales; family Yersiniaceae; genus Serratia; species Serratia sp. ASV30. The sequence goes on from NZ_JAELTL010000012.1 coordinate 7,292, forward strand.
GAATAAAGTATTAAAGGCGGAAAACGAGTTCAACCGGCGCGTCCAAATCGCATTAACAAAGAAATTCGCGCGCAAGAAGTTCGCCTAACCGGCGTCGATGGCGAGCAGATTGGTATTGTCAGTCTGAATGAAGCTCTTGAAAAAGCTGAGGAAGCGGGTGTTGATTTAGTAGAGATCAGCCCAAATGCCGAACCGCCAGTTTGCCGGATCATGGATTACGGCAAATTCCTCTACGAGAAGAGCAAGTCGACCAAAGAACAGAAGAAGAAGCAAAAAGTTATCCAGGTTAAGGAAATCAAATTCCGTCCTGGCACCGATGATGGCGACTATCAGGTCAAACTACGCAACCTGATTCGCTTTCTGGAAGACGGCGATAAAGCCAAGATCACCCTGCGTTTCCGTGGGCGTGAAATGGCGCACCAGCAGATCGGTATGGAAGTGCTTAATCGCGTCCGTAAAGACCTGTGTGAAGATATTGATCTGGCAGTGGTCGAGTCCTTCCCAACAAGGATCGAAGGCCGTCAGATGATTATGGTGCTCGCACCCAAGAAGAAACAGTAAGGCTTCCAAGTAATCGAACCCACGCCGTGCAAGCGTGCGTGGGTTTTATTCGCCTCACTGATTCGTTGTTTAACAATGCGAAGTGGATTTAATTAACATGCCAAAGATTAAAACTGTACGTGGTGCAGCCAAGCGCTTCAAAAAGACCGGCAGCGGTGGTTTTAAGCGCAAACATGCTAACCTGCGTCATATTCTGACCAAAAAAGCAACCAAGCGTAAACGTCATCTGCGTCCGAAAGGCATGGTGTCTAAAAACGATCTGGTCCTGGTTATCGCGTGCCTGCCGTACGCATAAGCCACATTTTTTGAATCTAGAATAAGACTTTAGGAGAGAGCATATGGCTCGCGTAAAACGTGGTGTAATTGCACGCGCACGTCACAAGAAAATACTGAAACAAGCGAAAGGTTACTACGGTGCCCGTTCGCGCGTTTATCGTGTTGCCTTCCAGGCAGTAATCAAAGCAGGTCAGTATGCTTACCGTGACCGTCGTCAACGTAAGCGTCAGTTCCGTCAGCTGTGGATTGCACGTATCAACGCAGCTGCTCGTCAGAACGGCTTGTCTTACAGCAAATTCATTAACGGCTTGAAAAAAGCTTCTATTGAAATTGACCGTAAGATCCTGGCTGACATCGCAGTATTCGACAAAGTGGCCTTTGGCGCACTGGTTGAAAAAGCGAAAGCAGCACTGGCGTAAGCTGGTTGAAAAGAGGGAGCTTGCTCCCTCTTTTACTGTTTGTTCCCAATACAGATATTGACTTTTATCGGCTGGCGCTATCACACTGGTTGCCAATCCATCGACAAGGTACTACCAACATGCACGCTGTTATTTTCCGCTTCTTTTTTTACTTTAGCGCCTGACTTCAGGAGGCTTTGCGCGTAAGAAAAGAAACGGAAAGTAGCGCCTAAGCCTCCCAAGTGGAGGCTTTTTTGTTTTTGGCCACCTTCTGCGCCTTTTGGGCCTGCGGTACTTGCTTGGCTACGGCTTGAAATTCTTTGAAGATCAACCAAAGGCGTGTTGGAATAATAGATAACAATTACTTAGGGCCACAAGGCCAGAGGAAGAGGAAAGCAATGTCACATCTCGCAGAGCTGGTTGCCAACGCCAAGGCAGCCGTAGAAGATGCCCAAGATGTTGCCGCGTTAGATTTGGTACGCGTCGAATATTTTGGCAAGAAAGGTCATTTTACCTTACAGATGCAGTCCCTGCGTGAAGTGCCAGCGGAAGATCGCCCGGCAGCCGGGGCGGTGATCAACCAGGCAAAACAGGAAGTTCAGGATGCGCTGAACGCGCGTAAGAACGCGTTGGAGTCTGCGGTGCTGAACGCCCGCCTGGCGGCAGAGACCATCGACGTCTCTCTGCCGGGGCGTCGCCTGGAGAACGGTGGCCTGCACCCGGTCACTCGCACCATCGATCGTATCGAAACCTTCTTTGGCGAACTGGGCTTCTCGGTAGAGACCGGCCCGGAAATCGAAGACGATTACCATAACTTCGACGCGCTGAATATCCCAGGGCATCACCCGGCCCGTGCCGATCACGATACCTTCTGGTTTGACGCGACGCGCCTGCTGCGTACCCAAACTTCTGGCGTGCAGATCCGCACAATGAAGAACCAGCAACCACCGATCCGTATCATCGCGCCGGGCCGTGTCTATCGTAACGACTACGATCAGACACATACGCCGATGTTCCACCAGATGGAAGGGCTGATCGTCGACAAGGACATCAGCTTCACCAACCTGAAAGGGACGCTGCACGATTTCCTGAACAACTTCTTTGAAGAAGACCTGCAGGTTCGTTTCCGTCCTTCCTATTTCCCGTTCACCGAACCTTCTGCCGAAGTGGATGTAATGGGCAAAAACGGTAAGTGGCTGGAAGTGTTGGGTTGCGGCATGGTGCACCCGAACGTACTGCGCAACGTGGGTATCGATCCGGAAATCTATTCCGGTTTTGCCTTCGGTATGGGTATGGAGCGCCTGACGATGCTGCGTTACGGCGTCACCGATCTGCGTGCGTTCTTCGAAAACGATCTGCGTTTCCTCAAACAGTTTAAGTAAGGCGGGAATATCACATGAAATTCAGTGAACTCTGGTTGCGCGAGTGGGTAAACCCGGCCATCAGCAGCGAAGCATTATCCGATCAAATCACCATGGCTGGCCTGGAAGTAGACGGCGTTGAGCCGGTGGCTGGCGTGTTCAAAGGCGTGGTCGTGGGCCACGTGGTGGAGTGCGGTCAGCACCCGAACGCCGACAAACTGCGCGTGACCAAAGTCGACGTGGGCGGTGAGCGCCTGTTAGACATCGTTTGTGGTGCGCCAAACTGCCGCGTGGGTCTGAAAGTAGCCGTTGCTACTGTCGGAGCCGTACTGCCAGGCGATTTTAAAATCAAAGCCGCCAAGCTGCGTGGCGAGCCTTCTGAAGGCATGCTGTGTTCGTTCTCCGAACTGGCGATTTCAGACGATCATGACGGCATCATTGAGCTGCCTGCAGATGCGCCGATCGGCACCGATATCCGTGACTATCTGCAACTGAACGATAGCGCGATCGAAATCAGCGTTACGCCGAACCGTGCCGATTGCCTGGGTATCATTGGTGTCGCGCGCGACGTTGCCGTGCTGAACCAACTGCCGCTGACCGAGCCGGATATGAGCCCGGTTGCTGCCACCATCACCGACACCCTGCCAATCCGTGTAGAAGCCCCTCAGGCGTGCCCACGTTATCTTGGCCGCGTAGTGAAAGGCATCAACGTGAAGGCACCTTCACCACTGTGGATGCGTGAGAAGCTGCGCCGTGCCGGTATTCGCTCGATTGATGCCGTGGTCGACGTCACCAACTACGTGCTGATGGAGCTGGGCCAACCGATGCACGCCTTTGACCTCAATCGTATTGAGGGCGGTATTGTGGTGCGTATGGCCCACGAAGGTGAAACGCTGCGCCTGCTGGATGGCAACGAAGCCAAACTGCAGGCAGACACCCTGGTGATTGCCGATCAGCAAAAAGCGCTGGCCATGGGCGGCATCTTTGGTGGTGAGCACTCTGGCGTGAATGACGAAACCCAGGATGTGCTGCTGGAATGCGCCTTCTTCAGCCCGCTGTCGATTACTGGCCGTGCTCGTCGTCATGGTCTGCATACCGATGCTTCACATCGTTACGAGCGTGGCGTAGATCCGGCACTGCAACATAAAGCGATGGAGCGTGCTACACGCCTGCTGATCGACATCTGCGGTGGTCAGGCTGGCCCAATCATTGACGTTAGCGATGAAAGCACCTTACCTAAGCGTGCCACCATTGCGTTGCGCCGTGAAAAGCTGGATCGTCTGATTGGCCACGTAGTGCCAAGCGAGCAGGTGAGCGATATTCTGCGTCGCCTGGGTTGCCAGGTTACCGAGCAGGGCGACAACTGGCTGGCGGTGGCGCCAAGCTGGCGTTTCGATATGGAGATCGAAGAAGATTTGGTGGAAGAAGTGGCCCGTGTCTATGGCTACAACAACATCCCGGATGTGCCAGTGCGCGCCGATCTGGTGATGACCAAACACCGTGAATCCGATCTGACCCTGAAGCGCGTGAAGACCATGTTGGTCGATCATGGCTATCAGGAAGCAATTACTTACAGTTTTGTCGACCCGAAAGTGCAAGCGTTGCTGCACCCAGGTGAAGAAGCCCTGATCCTGCCAAGCCCTATCTCGGTAGAGATGTCTGCCATGCGTCTGTCACTGTGGACAGGCCTGCTTTCGGCGGTGGTTTATAACCAGAATCGCCAGCAAACTCGGGTGCGCCTGTTTGAAAGCGGCCTGCGCTTTGTCCCTGATACTGCGGCAAATCTGGGTATCCGTCAGGATGTCATGCTGGCCGGCGTAATTGCTGGGCATACCCATGATGAGCATTGGGATCTGGCAAGAAAGCCGGTGGACTTCTATGATTTGAAAGGGGATCTGGAATCGGTATTGGAGCTGACCGGTAAATTATCCGAAATTCAGTTCAAGGCAGAGTCCAATCCCGCCCTGCATCCTGGGCAAAGTGCGGCCATTTATTTACACGGCGAGCGTGTCGGTTTCATCGGTGTGGTTCACCCAGAACTTGAACGTAAACTGGATCTTAACGGCCGTACTGTGGTATTTGAATTGGAGTGGAACAAGCTCGCAAGCCGCGCCGTGCCTCAGGCCCGTGAGGTTTCTCGCTTCCCTGCAAACCGCCGCGATATCGCCGTTGTAGTGGCTGAAAACGTCGCCGCAGAAGATATTTTGGCAGAGTGTAAGAAAGTTGGCGCAAATCAGGTAGTTGGCGTAAACTTGTTTGATGTGTACCGTGGCAAGGGCGTAGCTGAGGGTTATAAGAGCCTGGCTATCAGTCTGGTGTTGCAGGATACCGCCCGTACACTGGAAGAAGAGGAGATTGCCGCTACCGTTGCAAAATGTGTAGAGGCTCTAAAACAGCGATTCCAAGCATCCTTGAGGGATTGAACCTATGGCGCTTACTAAAGCTGAAATGTCAGAACACCTGTTTGAGAAGCTAGGGCTTAGCAAACGGGATGCCAAAGACCTGGTAGAACTGTTCTTTGAAGAGGTCCGTCGAGCTCTGGAGAACGGAGAACAGGTCAAGCTGTCTGGTTTTGGCAATTTTGATTTGCGAGACAAGAACCAACGTCCGGGACGCAACCCGAAAACCGGTGAGGACATTCCGATTACGGCGCGCCGCGTGGTCACTTTCCGTCCGGGACAGAAACTGAAAAGCCGGGTGGAGAACGCCAGCCCGAAAGAGTAGGTTATACAACGCCAAAAAGGCCGCGCAAGCGGCCTTTTTCTTTAGGCGGTTTACCAACCTCACAGGTCGGCGCTGCATGCTGTTCCCGTCTATTACCATCATTACCTCGATGACCGGCGGTGCCAGCCGCTGCTTTCACCACCATTCGTTCACTCAGTCCTTCCCCTAAACGTCCGAACCTCCTACTATTTGCTGCAAGACGTTATTTTCAGGTCGTTATCCTGGCCAGTAGGGAAGTTGTGTAGTTATGCCGAGCAGTCAGACCTTCACTTTGTTACAACAGTATCAACACCGTCGCGATAAACGCTATTTGACCTGGCTGACGCTGGGCGTCGTACTAGCGTTCGCCTTCAGCCTGAGCGCCGGGGATCTGTGGATCTGGCCTGCGCAGTGGTTGAGTGAACCTGCACAGCTGTTTGTCTGGCAATTGCGTTTGCCACGAGCGCTGGCGGTGATGCTGGTGGGGGCAAGCCTGGCGGTGGCGGGGGCGGCGATGCAGGCCCTGTTTGAGAACCCGCTGGCAGAACCTGGGCTGCTTGGCGTATCCAACGGTGCCGGAGTCGCGCTGGTGCTGACGGTGCTGTTCGGCAACGGCCTGCTGCCGGTGGCGCTGATGAGCATGAACGCCATCGCAGGCGCCCTGGTGATGACCTCCCTGTTGCTGATTTTTGCCCGCCGTCGTAGGTTGAGCAACGCACGTTTGCTGCTGGTAGGAGTCGCACTGGGGATTGTGTGCAGCGCGATTATGACTTGGGCCGTGTATTTCAGTTCGAGCCTCGACCTGCGGCAGCTAATGTACTGGATGATGGGCGGTTTCGGCGGGGTGGATTGGCGGCAGAAATGGCTGCTGTTAGCCTTGTTGCCGGCGCTGCTGTGGCTATGCGCGCAAGGCAAGGCGCTGAACTTGATGGCGCTTGGCGAGATGCAGGCCCGGCAGTTGGGCCTTTCCCTGCACATATGGCGTAATCTGCTGGTGCTGGCCATCGGCTGGCTGGTGGGAACCAGCGTGGCCTTGGCGGGTGTGATTGGCTTTATCGGCCTGGTGATCCCGCATATTTTGCGCCTCAGCGGTTTGACCAACCAACGTTATCTGTTACCTGGCTGCGCGCTGGCGGGCGCGGGCGTGCTGTTAGTGGCTGACGTGGTGGCGCGGATTGCGCTGTTTTCGGCAGAATTACCCATCGGCGTGGTTACTGCAACGCTGGGAGCCCCTCTTTTTATCTGGTTACTGGCCCGGACAAAAAGCGTAAGGTAAACCGGCTGCCGGTAATGACCGGCGGCGTTTCTCTGTATCACCTGCAAATAAAACCAAAGGAAAACATCTGATGAGCAACCCCATTTATGCCATTCCCCTGCAAACCATTGAGAACCAATCTACCACACTGAACGCCTATGCCGGCAAAGTACTGCTGGTGGTCAACGTAGCGTCGGAATGCGGCCTGACCAAGCAATACGAAGGTCTGGAAAAACTTTATGAAACCTGGCGTGAGCAGGGTTTTGCGGTGTTGGGCTTCCCCTCTAATGAGTTTCTTGGTCAGGAGCCGGGCAGTAATGAAGAGATCCTGGCGTTTTGCCGGGGCACCTTTGGCGTCCAATTCCCGATGTTTGCCAAAATTGAAGTCAATGGTGAGGGCCGTCATCCGCTGTATCGGGAACTGATTGCCGCACAGCCACAGGCCGTCGCACCAGAAGGCAGTGGTTTCCTGGAGCGGATGAGCAGCAAAGGCCGCGCGCCGAAGCACACTGGCGATATCCTGTGGAACTTTGAGAAATTCTTGATTGGCCGTGATGGTACGGTGATCCAACGCTTCTCACCGGATATGACGCCAGAAGACCCACAGGTGTCCGAGGCCATCAAACAGGCTTTGGCCAAGTAAAGGAGCGAACAGAGCCATGCTGCAACTCAGTGAGGTGGGGGTAGAAGGGCGATTAGTGCCGTTTTCTGGGCAGATCGCCGCTGGGTTGCAGGTGCACCTGATCGGCCCAAACGGCGCGGGTAAGAGTACGCTGTTGGCCAGATTGGCGGGTATGCTGCCAGGGCTTGGCGAAGTTCGGCTGTCTGGGCGTTTGCTGGAAGCGTATGCGGGGAATGAACTGGCAAGGCACCGGGCTTATCTGTGCCAGCAGCAGCCTCCGGTTGCGCTGATGCCGGTATTTCAATATCTCGCCTTACATCAGCCCGCCGGAGCGGACGAAAGCGAGCTGGAGAACGCCATCTTGTATTTGGCTCGTAGCCTGAAGCTGGCGGATAAATTATCCCGCATGCTGACTCAACTCTCCGGGGGGGAATGGCAGCGGGTGCGGTTGGCCGCGGTGCTATTGCAGGTTTGGCCGACAGTCAACCCGCGAAGCCAATTACTGCTGCTCGATGAACCGACCAACAGCCTGGATGTGGCGCAAAAGGTGGCACTCGATCGCCTGCTGCGCGAATTTTGCCAAAGTGGCCGCAGTGCACTGGTCTGCGCTCACGATCTTAATCATACCTTGCAACAGGCCGATCGAGTCTGGTTACTGCAAGCCGGACGGCTGGTGGCCGAGGGGATCACCCACGAGGTAATGGAGCCGGGGTTATTATCCAAGGTTTATGACGTGGATTTTCATCTGCAGGCGATAGGGGAACAGCGCTGGATTATGACCAAAACGGCCTAGCGATGTTTAGCTGCTATTTTAACCGATTAAATGGAAGTTAAACGAAAAGTAAACGTGCTCGATATAATTACCCTGCAAGGGCGCAAATTCTCACGTTAATCTCACAAAATAAGATGGAAAATCCACGATTACCTGCTACGCTGAACGGGTTGAAAAAAAATAAGTAAAAAAATATAACTGCATAACCCAATGATTATGCAACTAATTATTGGTTCCTTGATGAAGAAGTTTTACAGAAGGTTTCCTGATAATAATTTCTCCCTTAAGGTTTAGTTAAGCTTGCCCAAGTACATTGGCAGTTAATCCACCAGTGATCATTCTTTGCGACGTTTACTATTCGTTAAATGTAAAAGTCTTACAGTGGCTTAAAGAAAATCTAGACGTTTGGGGTTTAATTATGGATCAATTCCTGCCTTTTTCACGCCCGGCAATTGGGGATGAAGAAATTGCGGCGGTAGAAAAGGTGTTGCGTTCTGGCTGGATCACCACCGGGCCGCAAAATCAGCAGTTGGAAAGCGAGTTTTGCCGAACTTTCGGCTGCAAGCATGCGGTTGCCGTCTGCTCTGCAACGGCGGGGATGCACATCACTCTGATGGCTCTGGATATCGGGCCAGGGGATGAAGTCATTACTCCTTCACAAACCTGGGTTTCCACCCTCAACATGATCGAATTGCTTGGCGCTACGCCGGTGATGATCGATGTTGACCGGGACACTTTGATGGTCAGTGCAGCCGATGTTGAGGCGGCCATCACCCCACGTACCAAAGCGATTATTCCCGTTCACTATGCGGGCGCACCATTACCGATGGATGAACTGCGCGCCGTGGCTGAACGCCACAACCTCCCCCTGATTGAAGATGCGGCTCACGCCGTAGGCACCCGTTTCAATGGTGAATGGGTGGGCGCGCGTGGTACTGCCATTTTCTCTTTCCACGCCATCAAAAACCTGACCTGTGCTGAAGGCGGCCTGATCGCGACCGATGACGATGAACTGGCCGATCGCGTCCGCTGCCTGAAGTTCCACGGCCTGGGTGTTGACGCTTTTGACCGCCAACTGCAGGGGCGTAAGCCGCAGGCAGAAGTGGTTGAACCTGGCTACAAATACAACCTGTCAGATATTCATGCGGCGATCGCTGTGGTGCAGCTGGCGCGTTTGCCAGAGTTGAACGCCCGGCGCAAGGTGCTGGCGGAACGTTACCTGGCCGCGCTGCAAGATTCGCCTTTCCAGCCGTTGGGGTTACCAGATTACCCGCACGATCACGCCTGGCACCTGTTTATGGTGCGTGTTGATGAACAACGTTGCGGCATTGGGCGCGATCAATTGATGGAACGGCTGAAAGAAGTTGGGGTCGGCACCGGTCTGCATTTCCGCGCCGCCCATACGCAAAAATTCTACCGCGAACGTTACCCACAGCTGTCACTGCCCAATACCGAATGGAACTCGGCACGCCTGTGCACTTTACCGCTGTTCCCAGATATGACCGAAGCCGATGTCGATCGCGTGGTCAATGCCTTGTCTTCCGTATTGGAGTCTTCCCGTGTCTCGCGCTGAACCTATTAGCAAAGTTTCGGTGGTGATCCCGGTGTACAACGAGCAGGAGAGTTTACCTGCCTTGTTGGAGCGCACCACCGCCGCCTGTAAACAACTATTGCAACCTTACGAAATTATTCTGATTGATGATGGCAGCAGCGACAACTCTGCCGCCATGCTGACCGCCGCGGCGGAACAGCCTGATAGCTGCATTATTGCCGTGCTGCTGAACCGTAACTACGGCCAGCATTCCGCCATCATGGCGGGCTTCAATCAGGTCAGTGGCGATCTGGTGATCACCCTGGATGCCGATTTGCAAAACCCGCCGGAGGAAATTCCCCGTCTGGTCAGCGTCGCGGAAGAGGGTTATGACGTGGTGGGTACCGTGCGTGCCAACCGTCAGGACTCCTGGTTCCGCAAGACGGCCTCCCGCATGATCAATATGATGATCCAGCGCGCGACCGGTAAATCCATGGGCGACTATGGATGCATGCTGCGTGCCTATCGTCGCCATATCATCGAAGCGATGCTGCATTGCCATGAGCGCAGTACCTTTATTCCGATCCTGGCCAACACCTTTGCTCGCCGTACCACGGAGATCGAGGTGCGTCACGCTGAACGCGAGTTCGGTGACTCCAAATATAGCCTGATGAAGCTGATCAACCTGATGTATGACCTGATCACCTGCCTGACCACCACGCCGCTGCGTCTGCTTAGCGTGATAGGCAGCGTGATTGCACTGTCGGGCTTCGTGCTGGCGGTGTTGTTGATCGTGCTGCGCTTGGTCTTGGGGCCAGAATGGGCGGCAGGCGGAGTCTTCACGCTGTTTGCAGTGTTATTCACCTTTATCGGTGCACAGTTTGTCGGTATGGGATTGTTAGGGGAGTACATCGGCCGGATTTATAACGACGTCCGTGCTCGTCCCCGCTATTTTGTCCAGAAAGTGGTCGGCGCCAAGCCAACCCAAAATACTCAGGAAGAAGAATGATGAAAGCTATTGTATTTGCTTACCATGATATCGGCTGCGCAGGCTTGAAAGCGCTGACAGAAGCGGGTTATGACGTACAGGCCGTATTTACCCATACCGATGATCCAGGTGAAAACAACTTCTTCTCTTCCGTTGCTCGCCAGGGTGCTGAACTGGAGCTGCCGGTGTATGCACCGGAAGATGTCAATCATCCGTTGTGGGTTGAGCGTATCCGTGAGCTACAGCCGGATATCATTTTCTCTTTCTACTACCGCAATATGTTGAGCGATGAGATCCTGTCTCTGGCTCCAAAAGGTGGTTTTAACCTGCATGGTTCACTGTTGCCACGCTACCGTGGCCGCGCGCCGATCAACTGGGCGCTGGTGAACGGCGAAACCGAAACCGGTGCCACGCTGCACAAGATGGTCAAACGTCCGGATGCCGGTGATATCGTAGGTCAGCATAAAGTGGCGATTTCCGATCAGGACACCGCACTGACGCTGCACAAAAAAGTGTTGGAAGCGGCGCAGATCGTCTTGAAAGAACAACTGCCGAAACTGAAAAACGGTACGGCCAGCCTGACGGTGCAAAACGAAGCGGATGCCAGCTATTTTGGCCGCCGTACCGCTGCTGATGGTGAGATCCAGTGGCACAAGTCTGCTCATGAAATCAACAACCTGGTGCGAGCTGTCACCGAACCTTATCCGGGCGCATTCAGCTATCTGGGGCAGCGCAAGGTGATCGTTTGGCGCGCACGCGTTCTGGATACCGCGCATGATAAGCAGCCAGGCACGGTGCTGAGCACCACCCCACTGGTAATTGCCTGTGGTGAAGGTGCGCTGGAAATCGTGGCTGGCCAGAGCGAGTCTGGTTTGTATGTGCAAGGCAGCCGCCTGGCAGCGGAAATGGGCATGGTGAGCGACGTACGTCTGGCTGCCAAACCAAGCTCTGTGATGAAGCGCCGGACCCGCGTGCTGATCCTGGGTGTCAATGGCTTTATCGGCAACCATCTCACCGAACGTCTGCTGCGCGAAGACCGCTACGATATCTACGGTCTGGATATCGGCTCTGACGCCATCAGCCGCTTCCTGGATAACCCGCGCTTCCACTTTGTGGAAGGGGATATCAGCATTCATTCCGAGTGGATCGAGTATCACATCAAGAAGTGCGACGTGGTACTGCCGCTGGTGGCAATCGCCACACCGATCGAATACACCCGTAATCCGCTGCGCGTGTTCGAGTTGGATTTCGAAGAAAACCTGAAAATCGTCCGCGACTGTGTGAAATACAACAAACGCATCATCTTCCCGTCCACTTCAGAAGTTTATGGCATGTGTGACGATAAAGAGTTTGATGAGGACACCTCGCGCCTGATCGTCGGGCCAATCAATAAACAGCGCTGGATCTATTCGGTCTCCAAACAGCTGTTGGACCGGGTTATCTGGGCTTACGGGGCCAAAGAAGGCCTGAAGTTCACGCTGTTCCGTCCGTTTAACTGGATGGGGCCACGCCTGGATAACCTGGATGCGGCACGTATCGGCTCATCGCGTGCAATCACCCAGTTGATCCTGAATCTGGTCGAAGGCTCACCGATCAAGCTGGTGGACGGTGGGGCGCAGAAACGTTGCTTTACCGATATCAACGACGGTATTGAAGCGCTGTATCGCATTATTGAAAACCGCGATGGCCAATGTGATGGTCAGATCGTCAACATCGGCAACCCAACCAACGAAGCCAGTATTCGTGAGCTGGCGGAAATGCTGTTGGCCAGCTTCAATGAACATCCGCTGCGCGGCAATTTCCCGCCGTTTGCCGGTTTCAAGGACGTGGAAAGCAGCAGCTACTACGGCAAAGGGTATCAGGACGTTGAGCACCGTACGCCAAGCATCAAGAACGCGCGCCGCCTGCTGGGCTGGCAGCCGACGATCGCCATGCAGCAAACCGTTGCCGAAACTCTGGACTACTTCCTGCGTACCACGGTAAAGGAAGGTGATGGTGCATGAGGAAGGTCGGCCTGCGAGTTGATGTAGACACCTTTAGCGGTACCCGTGAAGGGGTGCCGCGCCTGCTGGAACTGTTTGCCAAGTACGATATTCAGGCCAGCTTCTTCTTCAGCGTCGGGCCGGACAACATGGGGCGCCACTTGTGGCGCCTGCTTCGTCCCCAATTCCTGCTGAAAATGCTACGTTCCAAGGCCGCCTCCCTGTACGGCTGGGATATCCTGCTGGCGGGGACCGCGTGGCCTGGGAGGAATATTTCCCGATCTTTGGGGCCGTTGATGAAACGCACGTTGGAGATGGGCCAAGAAGTGGGTTTGCATGCCTGGGATCATCAAGGGTGGCAGGCCAAGGTGGGGAAGTGGTCCAAACCCGAGTTGACGCACCAGGTTCAGTTGGGCATTGATGCGCTGTCAAACGCGATCGGTCAACCGGTCCGATTTTCGGCGGTGGCGGGGTGGCGTGCCGATCAGCGCGTCGTGGAGGTTAAGCAAGGTTTTAGTTTCGAGTATAACAGTGATTGCCGTGGCACCCACCCGTTCCGTCCGCTATTAGAGAATGGCCAACCGGGCACGGTGCAAATCCCCGTGACTCTTCCAACCTTTGATGAGGTGATTGGTCGTGAGACCAGCATGGCGGATTTCAATGATTATATTTTGCGAGCGATAGAAAACGATCGTGGGGTGCCTGTGTACACCATACATACCGAGGTGGAAGGCATGTCGCAGTCGGCCATGTTCGAACAACTGTTACAGCGTGCAAAACAGCAAGGTATCGAGTTCTGCCCGCTGAGTGCATTGCTGCCCCAAGATGTGTCATCACTGCCGTTAGGCCGCATTACTCGCGCACCATTTCCTGGCCGAGAAGGCTGGTTGGGTTATCAAACCGAAGTTGGGGGAGAAAAGGTTTCATGAAAGCGTTGAAAGGATCCTGGGCCATTGTATTGGCCATTTTTTTTGCCCTGGTGTATCTGCTGCCGGTGAATGGGCGGCTGCTATGGCAGCCGGATGAAACCCGCTACGCCGAAATTAGCCGTGAAATGCTGGCGCGCGGAGATTGGATAGTGCCTAACCTGCTAGGCCTGCGCTATTTTGAAAAACCGGTTGCCGGTTACTGGTTTAACAACATTAGCCAGTGGTTGTTCGGCGATAGTAACTTTGCCGTGCGCTTTGGCTCGATATTCAGCACGGGCCTGACTGCCTTACTGGTCTTTGCTCTGGCCTGGCTGATGTGGAAAAATGCGCGTCGTGCCTATCTGGCGGTGCTGATCTTCCTGTCGATGGTGCTGGTATTCAGTATCGGCACTTACAGCGTGCTCGATCCGATGATCTCGCTGTGGCTGACGGCAGCCATGGTCAGTTATTACCTGACGCTGAAAGCCTCCACCGCCAAAGGTAAGCTGGGTGCCTATGTGTTGCTCGGGCTGGCCTGTGGTATGGGCTTTATGACCAAAGGCTTCCTGGCGCTGGCGGTGCCGGTGATTGCCGTTATCCCCATTGTTATTCAGCAGCGTAAGGTCAAAGATCTGTTCTGCTATGGGCCAGTGGCGATTGTGGTGGCGGTACTGCTCAGCCTGCCGTGGGCGCTGGCGGTGGCCCAACGAGAGCCGGACTATTGGAACTACTTCTTCTGGGTGGAGCATATTCAGCGCTTTGCCGAAGACAATGCCCAGCATAAGGCACCTTTTTGGTATTACATCCCGATCCTGATCGCTGCGGTACTGCCGTGGTTGGGGTTATTGCCAGGTTCCCTGCTCAAGGGATGGCGTGAGCGTGTGCAGCGCCCGGAGCTGTTTTTCCTGTTGAGCTGGGTGGTGATGCCGCTGATCTTCTTCAGCATCGCCAAAGGCAAGTTGCCTACCTATATTCTGCCTTGCATGGCGCCGTTGGCACTGCTGATGGCGGCTTACGCCGAGGATTGCGCGGGGCAGTTACGTACTCGGGTATTCAAGATGAATGCCGTGCTAAATGGCCTGTTTGGGCTGATTGGCATTATCGCGTTGTTGCTCATCGGCTCAGGTGTGTTACCTAAAGTGCATCTGTTTACCGCCGATGAGTGGCCGAAAATCGTGCTCGGCCTGATTGCCTTTGGTGGTTGGCTGCTGTTTGCCGTGATTTCCGCTCGTGATAACGCGAAACGCTGGACCTGGGCGGCCGCTTGCCCGCTGCTGCTTTGTCTGTTGATCGGTTACGCTATTCCGCAACAGGTGATCGACTCCAAGCAGCCGCAAAACTTCATTCGTGAGAATATAGCTACGCTCAGCCAGAGCCAGTTTGTGCTGGCCGATCGCGTGGGTATCGCCGCAGGCCTGGCCTGGGAACTGAAACGCAGCGATGTGCTGATGTACGGTGAAAAAGGCGAGCTTACTTATGGCTTGGCGTATCCCGATGCGCACGGCCACTATATCAGCGAAGAAGATTTTGCTGGCTGGTTGGCTGAGGCTCGCAAACAAGGGGATGTGTCACTGATCATGCAACTCTCCCGTGGTGAGCACGTGCCGACAGATTTGCCAACGCCAGACAGCGTTGTCGAGATGCATCGCATGGCATTGGTATGGTACAAGCAGCAGCCATGATGGCGTATTTATTGGTGATCCTGGTTAGCCTGTTCACCTGTGCGGGGCAGCTGTGTCAGAAGCAGGCTGCCCTTACCTGGCAACAGGCTGGCGAGCGGCGGCGGGCTTTAACGCTGCGCTGGTTGGCGCTGGCAGTATTGTTATTGGGGCTGGGCATGCTGGTGTGGCTAAATGTATTGCAGCGCCTGCCGCTCAGCTTGGCCTATCCGATGCTGAGCCTCAACTTTGTCCTGGTGACGCTGGCGGCACGCTGGTTGTTTAACGAGCCGACCACGGTGCGCCACTGGTGCGGCGTGGCGTCGATTATGCTGGGGATCCTGATGATGAGTCTGCAATCATGAAAGGTTATCTTTGGGGGGCGGGCAGCGTTCTGTTAGTCACGTTGGCCCAGCTGTTGATGAAATGGGGGATGGGGCAGATCCCGCTGTTGTCCTTTGCCGATGTTACCTGGCCGTTACTCAACCAGTATGGAATGGCCTTGCTGGCGGTAGCCGCCGGGATTTTCGGCTATGGATTATCAATGCTGTGCTGGTTCTTTGCGCTTCATTACCTGCCGCTGAACCGGGCTTATCCGCTGTTGAGCGTCAGTTATGCGCTGGTTTACCTGGCGGCGGTGATCCTGCCCTGGTTTAATGAATCGGCCACCTTGCTCAAAACGCTGGGGACAGTGTTTATTCTGTTCGGCGTCTGGTTGATTAATAGCCATCGGGCGGAAAAAAACCGTTAATAGCGGAAAAAACGCTGTCGATTCGAATATCTCACGCACAAAGCTTGCCTTTTTATTATCTTGGGCGATAAATTAACGCCAAACAGCATTCTCCTTACCTGGAGTGGCGTGGTGAAATACCGCAGGCGGTTGATCCGGTTCGGTGTTCAAGTGAAAGGTAAAATGCGATGCGTGTGTGGTTTCTATTAGCCAGTTTAATTCTCGCCGGTTGCAGCAGCCATGCGCCACCGCCGAGTGGCCGTTTGTCCGATTCCATTGTGGTGGTAGCGCAATTGAACGAGCAACTGCGTCAATGGTATGGCACTCCGTATCGCTACGGCGGGCTGGATCGCGGCGGTGTTGACTGTTCCGGCTTTGTCTATCGCACCTTCAGCGATCGTTTTGATATGCAATTACCGCGCTCCACGGCGCAGCAAACCGGGCTGGGGACCAAAGTCTCGCGCGACGAGCTGATGCCGGGCGATCTGGTGTTCTTTAAAACCGGCAGCGGAGAGAATGGCCTGCATGTGGGGATCTACGATACCAACGACGAGTTTATTCATGCCTCGACCAGCAAAGGCGTGACGCGTTCTTCACTCAACAACGTTTACTGGCGCAAGGTGTACTGGCAGGCGCGCCGGATTTAACGACCCAAACCCCCTATCTGGTGTATTATGGCAGCACTGCATGATGAGGTGACTGCCATGAATTCCTTACGTTTATTGATTTCTGATTCCTACGATCCCTGGTTTAATCTGGCGGTAGAAGAGTGCATCTTCCGCGAAATGACCACGCAAAAAATCCTCTTCCTGTGGCGTAATGCCGAAACCGTGGTAATTGGCCAGTCGCAGAACCCGTGGAAAGAATGCAATACCCGGCGGATGGAACAGGATGGCATTCGTCTGGCACGGCGCAGCAGCGGCGGCGGGGCGGTGTTTCACGACCTGGGCAATACCTGCTTTACCTTTATGGCCGGTAAGCCCGGCTACGATAAAACCGTTTCTACCGGCATTATTTTGGCGGCGCTGAAACAGCTTGGGATTGATGCATCGGCTTCCGGGCGTAACGATCTGGTGGTTGAAACGGCCGACGGAATGCGCAAAATTTCCGGTTCAGCCTATCGAGAAACCCAGGATCGTGGCTTTCATCACGGTACGCTATTGTTGAATGCCGATCTCAATCGCCTGGCGGATTATCTCAATCCCGATCCGAAAAAATTGCAGGCGAAAGGCATCACTTCTGTACGTTCCAGGGTCGCTAACCTGGCCGAGTTTGTGCCAGAAATAGACCATCAGCAGGTTTGTGACGCCGTTATTCAGGCTTTCTTCGCCCATTATGGTGAAACGGCACAGCCGGAAGTGATCTCCCCGGATGTCTTCCCTGACCTGCCTGATTTTGCCCAGCAATTTGCCAAGCAGAGCAGTTGGGAATGGAATTTTGGCAAAGCGCCAGCGTTTAGCCACTTGCTGAATGAACGATTTACCTGGGGTGGGGTGGATATCTTTTTTGACGTCGAGAAGGGCGCGATTGTACGCGCGCAGATATTCACCGACAGCCTCAACCCTGCGCCATTACAGACTTTGGCCGAAAAGCTGGTGGGATGTGCCTATCGCAGCGAGGCGTTGGCAGACTGTTGTGCACAGCTGGTAGCGCAATATCCACAGCAGGAGAGCGAGCTTAGTGAGTTGCAGCGTTGGTTGTTGGAAACCATTAAGTAGTGCTGTGTGGTAAATAAGTTAGGAATTTTATTAATGAAATCAGGTGGTCGCCGCATCACCTGATCGTTGAACATAAAAAATAACTCACGCATTGCGTAAAGCTTTTAATGTGTAACGATAGATGCCGCAAATATAATTATCGCACCTGACTGCCTGAACAAAAAAACATCGCTAAAGCTATCAATTACTTGGCAACGCCTAGCTAATCACATTACTATTTATGAACTATTCCCGAGGGATTGATCGGTATAACTTATTGTTATACGATGGTTTGCACGCCATTAAGCCTCTGGCATTAAAATGAATATTCAATCTGACGTTGATTTTATTAGTCAGTACGTCTTCTTGCCGATTTACGCCATGACGGGAAGATTGCTGGCGGTGGAACTTCTCACCCGTTTTACTGGTTCGGGCGACAACCTGGCGATGCCTACGGAGATCGGCCTGCGGTTATTAACCCCAGAACAAAGGATTGAGTTATTCAACGACCAACTCACGCTGGCTGAAAAGCACGCGTCATGGTTTGTTGCCAGCGGGGTGACATTGACCATTAATATCGAAGAAACGGTTGTCGATTGGTTACTTGGCAGCGAGACATGTCGTCAGCGAGTGCAGCAGTTGCCGTTTATTGCTTTTGAAATTAATGAGAGTTTTCCCAACCTTTCCGCGGGGAAAGACAACGGAAAAATCCGCTTGTTAAGTTCCTACTTTTCGCTTTGGCTCGATGGTTTCGGTTCTGGCAAAGCGACGTTGGCCGCGTTGTACGATGGTTTATTTGATTTTGTGAAGATCGACAAACGCTTTTATTGGCAATTGGTTACCCATCAGGGATATGACCTGGTTATCGATTCACTGCTTAAGAATATCAATCAACTTTGTAAGGGAGTTATTGTTTGCGGCATTGAGAAACATGAGTATTTCAATAAACTGACTAACACCGGTGTTTTAGGGCTACAGGGGTTTTTATGGCCTGCCATCAGTGTGGATAATCTGCGGTCTCTACGCAGGATTGCTGAAGAGTTCGATAATAATAGCTGATTTTTACTTACATACCGGGGTAAATAGTGGACTGGATGATTTTTACCGTGATCCCAGTACTGATAATTATTGTCGCTTTATCATTGATAAAGCACTTTAGCCATGCGCGTAGTAGGTCATTAAAAGACTCACGCCGCAGGCGCTAAATAACCAAGCTGCAGCTTTTTAGTCTACCGCGCCCCTGCAGGTTATCGGCCAGTGGCGAATCCCTTGTAAATCCTCCGTGTTAATCCGCACCTCCAGGCTCTACACTAAGCGTTACGGAGGGCCTATGCCGCAATTTGAAAACGCTTATTACCAACAACTGCCCGGTTTTTATACCGCACTGCAGCCGACGCCGCTTAAAGCGGCCCGTTTACTGTATTACAGCCAGCCACTGGCTCAGGAACTGGGGCTGGACGCAAGCTGGTTTACCCCGGAGAAAACGCCAATCTGGGCAGGGGAAACCCTGTTGCCCGGCATGCAGCCTTTGGCGCAGGTTTACAGCGGCCATCAGTTTGGTTCCTGGGCGGGTCAGTTGGGAGATGGCCGGGGGATCCTGCTGGGCGAACAGCGGCTTGTGGACGGCCGCAGTATGGACTGGCATCTGAAAGGCGCTGGCTTAACGCCATATTCACGCATGGGCGATGGGCGGGCGGTGCTACGCTCGGTGATCCGTGAATTCCTGGCCTCCGAGGCGCTATACCATCTGGGGATCCCGACGACGCGGGCCCTGACAATTGTCACCAGCGAACATCCTGTGTTCCGTGAACAACCGGAGCGCGGGGCAATGCTGCTGCGGGTGGCGGAAAGCCATGTCCGCTTTGGGCATTTCGAACATTTCTATTACCGCCAACAGTCGGAGCAGGTCAGGCAATTGGCGGACTTCGTTATTGCCCGCCATTGGTCGCAATGGGTTGATGAGCAGGATCGCTATCTGCTGTGGTTTACCGATGTGGTGGAACGCACCGCTCGTATGATTGCCCATTGGCAGTGCGTGGGGTTTGCCCACGGCGTGATGAATACCGACAATATGTCGATCCTCGGCCTGACGATGGATTATGGACCTTATGGCTTCCTTGATGACTACCGGCCCGATTATATCTGCAACCACTCCGATCATCAGGGTCGTTATGCGTTCGATAACCAGCCTGCCGTGGGGTTATGGAACCTGCATCGATTGGCACAAACGCTATCCGGTTTGCTGAGTGCCGAGCAGTTACAGCAGGCACTGGCCGCCTATGAACCGGCGCTGATGCAGGCTTATGGTGAGCAAATGCGTGCCAAACTGGGCTTGTTTACCCAGTCAAAACAGGATAACGATCTGCTGACCGGCTTATTGAGCCTGATGGCGCAAGAGGGACGTGACTACACTCGCACCTTCCGCTTATTGAGCGCCGTTGAGCAGCAGCAGGCGCAAACGCCATTGCGTGATGACTTTATCGATCGCGGCGCCTTTGACGGTTGGTATCAAAAGTATCGCCAGCGCTTACAGCTTGAGCAGGTGAGTGATGCCGAGCGCCAGCAAGCGATGAAGCTGGCGAATCCTAAACTGATTTTGCGTAATTATCTGGCGCAGCAGGCTATCGAAGCGGCAGAGCAGGACGATGTCAGCAAGTTGGCGCGTTTGCACCAGGCGTTGCTGCAACCTTTCGCCGACGATGCTCAGTATGACGATCTGGCGGCCTTGCCACCGGATTGGGGCAAGCATCTGGAAATTTCCTGTTCGAGCTGAATGTAGCAAGCCCTCCATGGCTTACCGTTACTGACGTAAAAACACCTGCGGCAGTGCGGTCTCCGGGTGGGCGGCGACACCGAGATCTGCCTGATACCAACGTGTCAGGATATCTGTCTGCAATACCTGCTGTGGGGTACCGGAAGCGACCAGGCGGCCCTGATGCAACAACAGAATACGATCGGCATACAGCGCGGCCAGATTAAGATCGTGCAATACGCAACAGACCGCCAACGGCTGCTGACGCGTCAGGGAGCGCAGCAGGCGTAAGGTATGCTGTTGATGATACAGATCGAGCGCCGAGGTGGGTTCATCAAGAAATAACCAGGATGGTGCGGGTTGCGGCTGCCACAACTGCACCAATACTCTGGCCAGTTGCACCCGTTGCTGTTCCCCGCCGGAAAGCTGGCGGTAATCACGTTGGGCCAGGCTGGTGCAATCGGTCTGCTCCATCACCTGTTGGATCGCCCGTTTGGCATCGCGCCCGCTATGCGGAGAGCGACCCATGGCAACCACTTCTTCCACGGTAAACGGAAAGGCCAGTTCGCTGTGTTGACGCATTACCGCCCGGACCTTGGCTAACTGCTGCGGTTGCCACTGCTCAAGCGGTTTACCTTGCAGGCGGCACTCGCCACAGTCTGCTGCCAGATAACCAGTAAGTAAGCGTAGCAGGGTCGACTTCCCCGCGCCGTTGGGGCCGATAATCGCCACCATTTCGCCACTGGTGATGCTGAGGGAGACATCGGTGATCAGCCTGCGATCCCCCAGGTTGTAACGCAATTGCCGTGCTGTCAGCTTTGATGAATCATCCACCGGTGCGCTCCCGCTGGCGCATCACCAGCCACAGAAAATAGGGACCACCGATCAGGCTGGTCATCAGGCCTACCGGCATTTCTGCCGGAGCGATCAGCGTCCGTGCCAGCGTATCGCTCACCAACAGCAGGCAGGCACCGCCGAGGGCAGAGGCTGGCAACAACCAGCGGTGATCGCCCCCAAGCCGCATACGCACCAGGTGGGGTACCACCAGGCCAATAAAGCCGATCACGCCACTCATCGCTACGGCAGCCCCAATCAGCAGAGCGCTCAACAGTAGCAACTGCAGCTTGGCGCGTTGCACATTAACTCCAAGGTAATGTGCTTCTTCATCACCCAGCTGTAGCAGATTCAAACGACGAGCCTGTAACAGCGTCAGCAATGCGGCTGGCAGGATCAGCGAAGCGGACACTACCAGGGTAGGCCACTGTGACTGGCTAAGGCTGCCCATCATCCAGAGTGAAAACTGACGTAATTGCTGGTCGCTACTGAGGTACGACAGCACACCAATCGCCGCCATGCACAGCGCATTGATGGCGATACCGGCCAGCAACAGCCGAGAAAGGCTGCCGTGCCCGCTGCGGCTGATGCCGTAAATCAGTATCGAAACCAGCAGGCTGCCAAGAAACGCCGCCAGCATATGGCTGTATAGCGCGATGAGCGGGGGCAGGGCCAGCGGCATGACGATCACCAGGGCCACGAACAGTGCGCCGCCGCTGCTGATCCCCAACAGGCTGGGATCGGCCAAGGGGTTCCGGAACAGCCCCTGCATCACCGCGCCGGAAACCGCCAACGCGCATCCGATCACTACGGCCAATAGCACGCGAGGCAGGCGTATATTCAGCCAGATATGCCAGGAGGCATCGCTGAGAGGAGCCTGCCACAAGGTGCGAAATGATAGTGTCAACGCCCCCAGGTTAGCGGCCCCAAGTGCCAGGATCGTCAGCAGGATCAGCAGGCTGACGATCGCCAGGCGGGGCGAGGTTCGGCAACGCATTACTTTTGCTCCGCCGCTTTACGCAACAGGCCCAGCGCCTGCGGTGTTTCAAGACCAAAACCGAGCAGCGCCATATCATCAACGATCAGCACGCGGCGGTTTTTCCCCGCCGGTGTCAGAGCCATGCCGGGCAACAGCCACAGGTTTTCCTGGCCACCGATGGAGCGAACGCCATCGGTAGTCACCAACAGCAAGTCTGGTGCGCTGGCAATCACGCCCTCTTGCGAGAGCGGGCGGTAACGGCTGAAACCTTGCATCGCGTTTTTCAACCCAGCCGCTCTGATAATGGCATCTGCCGCGGTTTGCTGGCCCGCCGCCATGGGGGTGATACCTCCGTGACTCATCACGAACAGCACTTTCACCGGCAGCGGCGTATTGGCTACCGCTGCCAACTGTTGCTGATAGCGTTCGGCCAACTGCTTGCCTTGGCTACTGCGGTTGACTGCCCCGGCTATCACGCTGATTTTTTCGGGCACCGCCTGTACAGAGGTATCCCCAGGGATACGCACCACCTTCACACCACTGTCTTCCAACTGCTTCAGCACCAATGCTGGCTCCGCCAACTCGGTGGTCAGGATCAGGGTGGGTTTCAGCGCCAGGATACCTTCGACATTCAGTTGGCGCATATAGCCCACGTCTGGCAATGTCTGCACCGCAGCAGGATGTAGGCTGGTACTGTCTCGAGCCACAACTTCATCACCTGCGCCCAGCGCTAAGGCAATTTCGGTCACGTCACCCCCTATCGAAACAATCCTCTCTGCCGCCACGGCGGCTAATGGAAATGCCAGCGCAACGCACAGCGCCAGGCGACGAAACAATGAAGCTATCATGCGGCGACATCCTTCGGTTCAAGTGCAGCAACCTGTTCACGCCACTGCAGCTGCTCCGGTTGGCCTTCGGTACGTTGCCCGTAAAGTTGGGCGATCTGGGTGCCATCGGCGGCAAATAGCTCCAGGCTGGTGACCATGCCATCTTTGGTTGGTTTGCGTGTGATCCAGCTTTCGGCGATCGCCCCTTCAATCAGGTGCAGGGTAAAGTGGCGGTTGAAGATGTTGACCCAGCCGTCCTGCGGCATCAGACGTTCGATCTGGCCGGTAAAGATCTGCACGCAGCCCCGGTTGCCGACGAAGATCATGATTTCGTTTTGCGCAGTCTTGGCGGCTTCCAGGATCGCCGTCAGCGAGCTGTTGTCCACGCGATAGGCAAGATCGTTACCCACGGCGCGGAAGGCCTGCTGACGGGTCAGATTATTACGGCTTAGCAGTTGGAAGAACTGGTGGACGTCGGTCATGGCACGCCAGTCGGCATCGATTTTGGCGGTATCCGGCGCGCTGTTACTCTCTTTAATCTCGACCGGTTGCAGCTCCAGTGCCGAGTTTTCCGCAGTCTGATGGCGCTCGACCAGGGCGAACCAGGCGGCGAGATCGGTTTCGTCGGTGGTGTACACCTTATGCAGCGCATCGCCTTGATGATCAAAGAACTGGATGCTGTGGCGCACGCCACGCTTGTTGGTTTCACTCAGGGCAAAAACGCTGTCCCATTGGTTGAGGAACAGGCGCAAATCCAGCTCGCGCGGGTTGAGGATCAGCCCAGCATGGCCATTGAGGTGCTGATTCTGATAACGCCCAACTTGCTCGTGTACCGCATAGCTGTTACGCGTGATGGACTTGGTGACGCCAACCTGTTCCAGTTCGGTCAGCAGCGTACGGGCATCGGCTTGCAGGCGACGAGCATCGTGGCCGACGCGGGCATGGGTCAGTTCGGCTTCGCTGATACCCAACAGCTCGGCCAGATCGCGGGCATATTTACCTGGGTGATCAATTTTCGCCTGCTCATAACGTTGGTATAGGGTCTCGCTCATTATTTTTCTTCCTGTGCTTGTGGGGGGAGGAGCGGGCAAAAACGGCCTGCCCGCTGTGGTTCAATGGGTTACCACTGATAGCTGACCAGCAGTTTGGCGTTACGACCGTCCTGCGGAATGCCCTGTGGTGAGTAATATTCTTTATCGAAGGCGTTCCCCAGGACCACGGTAGTGGTGACGCCCTGCAGGTCTTCGCGGCCTTTATAGCTTAGGTAGAAATCGTTCACGCCATACCCGGCCTGTTTGGTGTAGCCGGTAGCCACGTTATGCGCACTCTGTGCAAAGGTTCCGACCCAGCCAGTGGATAAACCGGTCTCGGCAATAGGAATATCCAACACGCTGGTGACCGTATCCGGGTTGACACTGGGGAGCCAGTCACCCGTAGTTTCATCTTTTCCACGTGTGCGGTTGTAGGCCAGATCCAAACCGAACCACCGGGTTTTATAGTTCAGCGAGGTATCCCATCCCCAAATCTTGGCGCGAGCGATATTGGTTGAGAAGGTGGTACAACTGATGCAGTACATGCCACGTGGGCCACGGCCTAACTCCATGGTGACACCGGTAGTGATATAATCCCTGGCTTTGGTATCGAAGTAGCTGGCCTTGAATTGCAGGCTGTCGTCGGCCATTAACAGATCGTCAAAGCGTAAGCCGAAACCGTATTCCTGCGTGGCGTTGGTTTCTGGCTTCAGATTTGGGTTCGGCACCCAATAGTTGGTGATCGTGGTTGGCCCCATCGGGATCGAGAAGTGCTTGGAGTCGTTGTACATCTCACCCATGGTCGGTGCGCGGAATGCCTGAGCATAGGAGGCAAACATCATCAACCAATCAGTAGGGGTAACGCTCATCGCACCACGGGATGACCACTTGTTGGCGTTGACGTCGTCATAACCGTCGCTAGAGCCTTTGAAATTGTCATAACGCGTCCCGGCCAGGAAAGAGACAGGCAAGTCGCGCAGCGTGATCTCATCTTGCAGCCAGCCGGAAGCGAAGTTGATCTTGGCCTGTGGGAAGCTTTCTGTTGCGCCCCCCGGCGTCTGTTCCTGCCGGTAGGCTTCGCTACCATAGGTGAACAGGTGTGAAGCGAAGCTGTCGGCGAACAGGCGGGTACGGTTTTCCAGCTTGCCACCTTTGGTGGTTTGTTTGCGAGCTTCATCTGCGCTGCCGTCCGTATGCGCATTGATCTCTACTTCGGAGTAATAAATCTTGGCATCGGCATCCAGCCAATCTTGGCCTGTAGGTTTGAGCTTATAACCGAGCTGTGCGTCACGCTGAATCGTAGAACGGTCAGTTAACACATTACTGCTTGAAACATCAGGCGTTTGCGGATTTTTGGGTTCTTGTGCCCGGTTATTGTAATAGCGCAGGTTACCGCTCAGGGACTGGTTGTCATCAATGGCCCAGGCGCTTTTGGCCAGAACGTTGCTGATGGTCTCATCGTTCGGTGCATTAAAGCCATCGCCTTGGCGAATATTGCCGACATCGCGAGTGCCGAAAGAGATCAAACCATCGAGATCGTCAGTTTTACCGTAAGCGCTGGCACCCATGCCAAGGCTATGATCGCCGCTAGCTGCCGTGCCGAACACGCGGTAGCCGGAGTTATGGCCGGGCAAAAGCAGATCGGCGGCATCAACGGTTTCATAGGAGATAACTCCACCTAATGCGCCACTGCCGTACAACAGTGCTGACGGGCCACGCACTACTTCAATACGTTTTACCAATCCAGGATCCAGGAAGGTGCCATTGATATGGCCGGTATCGGTTCCCTGACGAATACCATCAACCAGGATCAGCACACCACGGCGATCGTAACCCCGCATCATGATGTCTTGCCCATTGCTCCGGCCGGTACCGGTCACGGTAACCCCAGGCACATGACGCAGCATATCGCCGGCGGTGGTGGCGGTTTGGCTCTGAGGGCTGTTGCCGTCGATCACCGTCACCATCATCGGCGCTTCAAAACTGCTGCGCTGATTACCGGTGGCGACCACGGTCATGGCCTCATCTCTGTTTTTTTCTTGTGCCTTGGTGGCAGCGGAAACACTGGTGTCGGTCTGAGCAAAAACCACCGTAGGCAAAGCGCAGGCAATGGCCAGGCTTAATGCGGATAAACGCAGCCGGGAGGCAAAAATGGCAGGCATGTGCAACTCTCCGTATGACTCAACATATCAATAGATTTGCTGGCTGCCTGGATCGCAAGATCGGGGTGGCTGGCGTTAAAAGGAACTAAGACGTTATTTGGTTAAGATCAATTTTCCCGCTTTGGTTTGGCGAAGTTGATAGCGTTGTCCTTGATGGATGATCACCGCCAGCCCATCCGTGCCCAGTAGTTCGGCACTGTCGAAGCAGGGCGGTAAAGCGGCAGGAGCACTGCCGTCAGGAGTAACCAAAGCGTTGTTGGACTGTTGGCAATTATTGAGATTGTCCATAAATTCAACCGGTAAATGGTAATTAGTATCAAATTGATAATCATTATCATGTGAGCAAAAGGTTACATCAAGGGAAATTTTCTTACCGATGGAACCTTTTTGTCGTCATGCTTACCGGAGCTAGATTGATTGCGATCAATTTGCTGATAAAACGGCTATTTCAACAGGGTTTCGATACGGCCGAACAGGCGCTCAGGTTTGGTGATGGGGGCAAAGCGTGTGATGCGCTCGCCATCGGCGGTGAGCAGGAATTTGGTGAAGTTCCACTTGATACGTTGGCTGCCTAACAGACCGGGAGCACGGCGTTTTAACTCGCTGAACAGGGGATGCGCCTGCGCGCCGTTGACGTCGATCTTGCTGAACAGCGGAAAGCTGACGCCATAGTTGAGAGTGCAGAAGTTGGCAATCTCCAGCGGGTTGCCTGGCTCCTGCCCGCCAAACTGATTGCAGGGGAAGCCCAGCACCATCAACCCTCGTGAGCGATAATACTGCCACAGCTTTTCCAAGCCTGCATACTGCGGGGTAAAGCCACACTTGCTGGCGGTATTGACCACCAGGTAGGCTCGCGCCGGAAAGTCGGCCAGCGTTTTATGTTCCCCTTGCAGGGTGATACAGGGAATGGACAGCAGTGAATGGTTCACAGAAGGGCTCCAGATCGGTTTAGCTCGGATGTTTGGCCAGTATAGCTGAATGAGGTAAGAATACTTCGTAGAATATGGCATCAATAACCTGATTTAGGTGATGAAAATCCGATAATGTAGTGTTAAAAATTTCCACTTACTCGTTGAAAAGCAATAATTAAATTAAAATAAGCATCACATGTAAATGTCATACTATATTGAGAATGTTTAATTGATTGAGTAATAATAGGTGTTCAACTTTTATTTTACAAGCATTGACGCTTGGATTTTTGAATGTGAATATTATTTTTCGTGGTGTCGATGTAAATAGGGAAAGTATGAGCTAGTTATTGTATAGGGAGATGATATGAGTGTGTTAAATATGGGATTTCTAATATTATCAGTCTGTTGTCACTTTTTTGTGGGTTCGAGAATATTTCCAGACGTTAAGAAAAATACAATGACACTTGCCTCTTTGATGCTTTTTTTTGCAGGGGTATTTAGTGGCTATAAGATTTTCACTGCAAATTTTTGCATTATTCTCATGCTATTGGCTTGTGTAATACGGTGGGTTAAAGGAAAGAAATGCCTAAAAGAAATAGATAACATAGGTATGTTGTACGTAAATCTTTCTTTCATGCCTTTTTTGGTTTTTATGATTGGGTGGATGAATTATTGAGTTTTCAATCCCATCACGAAAGTGATACTGCGTGAACGAATAAATGAGAGCCAGCAGGCCAAAAGCATGCTGGCTAAAATAATCAGAAACGGGTATCTACCGCGTCGGCCAGCATAGCCAGCAACTGCTCGCTGTCCGACCAGCTCAGGCAAGGGTCGGTAATGGATTGGCCGTAGGTTAGTGATTGGCCAGCCACGATCTTCTGCGTGCCTTCCACCAGGAAGCTTTCGGCCATCACGCCAGCGACGGCCACGGAGCCTGCACGGATCTGTTGGCAGACGTTTTCCGCCACTTCCAACTGGCGGCGATGCAATTTCTGACAATTACCGTGGCTGAAGTCGATCACCAGCTGTTCAGGTAAATCAAACTCGCGCAAGCTATCACACGCGGCTACCACATCGGTCGCGTGATAGTTTGGCGTCTTGCCGCCGCGCATGATGATATGGCCATAAGGGTTGCCGCTGGTCTGGTAAATGGTCATCTGGCCGGTTTTGTCTGGCGACAGGAACATATGACCGGCGCGTGCAGCACGGATGGCATCAATGGCGATGCGGGTATTGCCGTCGGTACCGTTTTTGAAACCAACCGGGCAAGAGAGCGCCGAGGCCATTTCACGGTGGATCTGGCTTTCGGTGGTGCGAGCGCCAATTGCGCCCCAGCTGATCAGGTCGGCAATATACTGGCCGATCACCATATCCAGGAACTCGGTCGCCGTTGGCAGGCCAAGCTGATTCACTGACAATAGCAGCTTGCGCGCCATCTCAATGCCACGGTTGACCTGATAGCTGCCGTCCAGGTCGGGATCGGAAATCAAGCCTTTCCAGCCCACCACGGTGCGCGGTTTTTCAAAATAGGTACGCATCACGATTTCCAGGCGGTCCTGATAGCGCTCGCGCAATACGTTAAGGCGGGTGGCATAGTCCATCGCCGCATCCAGATCGTGAATGGAGCAGGGGCCAATCACTACCAACAGGCGTTTATCTTCGCCAGTTAGGATTTTTTCGATACGTTTACGTGACGCTGTCACGTTATCGGCTACCGATGCTGAGATCGGCAACTTCTCTGCCAACGCCTGAGGCGTGACCAAGCTGTCGATGCGCGCGGTCCGCAGTTCATCTGTTTTGTGCATGATTGTCTCTAAAACTTGTTCTTCGCGACGGCAGGAATACCGGGAAGTGATGGCGATCACAATAACGCAAAAACCGCTGAATTCAACCGTAGAGATTGTGATCTGCTGATTAAAACCGGTAAAAAAGCACAAAAGAGGGGCATAGACGACTATCCGCCAGCCCCTACTATCAGAACATCCGCCGGCTCATACCGAGGATATCGAGGATCTTGGTGGAGATCTCCTCCACCGAATAGTTGGTGGTATTGAGATAGCGGATCTGATTCTTGCGAAACAACGCTTCTACTTCGGCAACTTCCATCCTGCATTGGCGCGGGGAAGAGTAACGGCTGTTTTCGCGGCGTTCTTCGCGGATCGCCGTTAACCGCTCAGGGTTAATGGTCAACCCAAATAACTTATGTTGAAACGGTTTTAACGCGGCGGGTAGCTGCAAATTATCCATATCATCGGCGGTAAACGGATAGTTGGCCGCGCGGATACCAAATTGCATCGCCAGATACAGGCTGGTGGGGGTTTTACCACAGCGGGATACGCCGAGCAGGATCACCTGCGCCTGATCGAGATTGCGCAGCGATATCCCATCATCATGGGCCAGGGTGTATTCAATGGCCGCGATCCGGGCGTCATACTTACCCAGGTTGTTTTCGGTGAGCCCGTGGGTGCGATTAGGCACCGGCGTTGGATCCACCGCTAATTCACCCTGTAGCGGGCCGACCAGGGCTTGCACGATATCCTGGCAGAACCCTTCACTTTGGGTGATCACCTGGCGCACTTCCGGCGAGATAATCGAATAGAACACCAGTGGACGCACCCCGGTCTGCTGGTAAATATCATTGATCTGTTGGCATACGCCCCGCGCACGCGCTTCGGTTTCCACAAAAGGTAGAGTGAAAGTGGTGGCCTTGACGGGAAACTGTGACAGCACCGCATGCCCCAATACTTCGGCGGTAATGGCCGTGCCATCCGAGATATAAAAAACGCTTCTTTCCACCCATAACTCCTTAATGCCTGAAACGACTGATAGCAACATCATGGTCTGCATATCCATATATGGTAAAGAGGGGGATAGAAATTTTGTGACGCTGGGAATAATTTGCGGAAATTTGATTTTTTTAGTAAAACATAATTTCATTTTTTATAAAATAGTGAATACTATTTTAACTACCTACCTCGACGCAAGTTGGCGCTATTTTCGTCAAAAAAATCACTAAAAGTACGGGTATTTAAGAAAAAGTTTAAATAATACATAATTTGTTGAATTGTAAGCTTTTAGCCAGTTAGGGAACGATCCCTAATAAAATTGTGCCTGCTGGAATTCTGTTAATTGCTATTTTCTTCATTGGCTTGATCGATTCACCTGTCCATTGTCTATGGATCATTGTGCTAGTGTGGGTGGGTGCCGTGTTTTGCGGTACGAGTCAAAAATCCGTCAATACCCTACTGATAGCAATAAGGATTGTCTCGATGTCTAACAATGGCCCAGACTTGCGTAATGTGCTTTGGTACAACCAGCTTGGCATGCACGACGTTGACCGTGTTGGCGGCAAAAATGCCTCCCTCGGTGAAATGATCACCAATCTCTCCGATTTGGGCGTGGCCGTACCCAACGGTTTTGCCACCACCGCCCAGGCATTTAACGATTTTCTTGAGCAAAGTGGGGTTAACCAGCGCATTTATCAGCTGCTGGATCAGACTGACGTTGACGATATTGCTCAACTGTCCAAGGCCGGTGCGCAAATTCGCCAATGGGTGATCGATACGCCTTTCCACGCGGAATTTGAGCGTGAAATTACGCTGGCGTACCAGCAACTGTCCGAGGGTGAAAGCGAAGCCTCCTTCGCCGTGCGTTCTTCCGCCACGGCTGAAGATATGCCAGACGCCTCGTTTGCCGGCCAGCAGGAAACCTTCCTCAACGTGCAGGGCATTGATGCGGTGATGGTGGCGATCAAACACGTCTTCGCCTCCCTGTTTAACGACCGGGCCATCTCTTATCGTGTGCATCAGGGTTACGATCACCGTGGCGTGGCGCTTTCCGCCGGTGTACAGCGCATGGTGCGCTCCGACCTGGCTTCCTCTGGGGTCATGTTTACCATTGATACCGAGTCCGGCTTTGATCAGGTGGTGTTTATTACCTCGGCGTTCGGCCTGGGGGAAATGGTGGTGCAAGGGGCGGTCAACCCGGATGAGTTTTATGTCCATAAACCGACGCTGCTGAAGGGCAATCCGGCCATTGTGCGCCGCAACCTTGGCTCGAAAAAAATCCGCATGGTGTACGCGCCTTCACAGGATCACGGCAAGCAGGTACGTATCGAAGATGTGCCAGAAGAGCAACGCAATCGTTTCTCTTTGACCGATGATGAAGTCCAGGCACTGGCGCATCAGGCGTTGTTGATCGAAAAACACTATGGCCGCCCGATGGATATCGAGTGGGCCAAAGACGGTCATACTGGCAAGCTGCTGATAGTCCAGGCGCGGCCAGAAACCGTGCGTTCCAATGAGCAGGTGATGG
The DNA here is from genome assembly GCF_016428815.1 of Serratia sp. ASV30. Lineage (NCBI taxonomy): Bacteria > Pseudomonadati > Pseudomonadota > Gammaproteobacteria > Enterobacterales > Yersiniaceae > Serratia > Serratia sp. ASV30. The sequence continues at coordinate 38,544 of NZ_JAELTL010000012.1, forward strand.
AACGCTACCAACTGAACGGTAACAGCACCGTGCTGGTGGAAGGCCGAGCCATAGGTCATCGCATTGGGGCTGGCCCGGTGAAGGTCATCCACAATATCAGCGAAATGGATCGCATTGAACCGGGTGACGTGTTGGTCACCGATATGACCGACCCGGATTGGGAACCGATCATGAAGAAGGCGGCTGCGATCGTAACCAACCGTGGCGGGCGTACCTGCCATGCGGCGATCATTGCCCGTGAACTGGGGATCCCTGCCGTTGTAGGTTGTGGCCACGCGACGGATCTGCTGAAAGAAGGGCAGAAAGTCACCGTCTCCTGCGCCGAAGGCGACACCGGCTTTGTCTACAGCGACATGCTGGAATTCAGCGTGCAAAGCTCGGAAGTCACTGAACTGCCAGAGCTCCCGTTGAAGATCATGATGAACGTCGGTAACCCAGACCGCGCGTTCGACTTCGCTCGCTTGCCAAATGAAGGTGTGGGGCTGGCCCGGTTGGAGTTTATTATCAACCGCATGATCGGCGTACACCCGCGTGCCCTGTTGGAGTTCGATCAGCAGACCCCAGAGCTGCAGGCAGAAATCAAGACGCTGATGTTAGGCTATGACGATCCGGTCGAGTTCTATGTCGGTCGTTTGACCGAAGGGATCGCTACGCTGGGTGCGGCATTCTGGCCGAAGCGCGTCATCGTGCGTCTTTCCGATTTCAAATCTAACGAATACGCCAACCTGGTCGGCGGCGAGAAATATGAGCCGCACGAAGAAAACCCGATGTTAGGATTCCGTGGCGCGGGTCGTTACGTGGCGGACAGCTTCCGCGACTGCTTCTCCATGGAATGTGCCGCGATGAAGCGGGTACGTAATGAAATGGGCTTGACCAACGTTGAGGTGATGGTGCCGTTTGTGCGTACCGTGGCTCAGGCGGAGGCCGTGGTGGCAGAGTTGGGGCGTCAGGGCCTCAAGCGCGGCGAAAACGGGCTGAAAGTGATCATGATGTGTGAGATCCCGTCCAACGCCTTGCTGGCCGATCAGTTCCTTGAGCACTTTGATGGCTTCTCTATCGGCTCCAACGATATGACGCAGCTCACGCTGGGGCTGGATCGCGATTCCGGTGTGGTTTCAGAACTGTTTGACGAACGCAACGAGGCGGTCAAGGCGCTGCTTTCCATGGCGATCCAGGCGGCCAAGCGTCACGGCAAATATGTCGGCATCTGTGGGCAAGGCCCGTCAGACCATGCAGACTTTGCCGAGTGGCTGATGGATCAGGGGATTGATAGCCTGTCGCTTAACCCGGATACCGTGGTGCAGACCTGGGTTAATTTGTCACAAAGAAAGTAAACCTGAATAACAACGTCTATTGAAAACATAAAACCGCCGGTTAATCCTGGCGGTTTTTTTATATGAGCGGGTTATTTTGCATAAAAAAAAGCCCATCAAAAGACGGGCAAAGACTACACACAGCAATTCAGTGATTCGGGGTTACCTTGTTAGCTGACTTGACTGGAAAACAATGTTTGTAAAACAATGATTTTCAGCAAGATAGAGTTTCATACTAGGTAGTTATCTGGCGCGCGTCATTAAGAATCGTCCCAATAAAACAGGCGGGATTATATGGGTCCAATGCAATAACAGGCATTTGAATGGCAAGCAGGTAAGTCAGTAGAGAAATTATCGGAGAGGATGCGGAGTGGAAAGGGAATATCGGAGTCATCTCCTGCCCAGTGGATGGGCAGGCGATGCAGGATCACAGCTGTTCTAAATCTTTGGCGACTTCTTCCAGATCGGTAGTGGGTTCCGGGGCTTCGTTTACCCAGGCGCTAAGCAACCGATAAGAGACCGCCAGCACGACTGGGCCGATAAACAGGCCAATCATCCCGAAGGCCAGCAGGCCACCGATAACGCCTGACAAGATCAGAATCAACGGCAGGTCGGCACCCATGCGGATTAGCGCCGGGCGCAGGAAGTTATCCAACGTCCCTACCACACAGCTCCACACCAATAGCACTGTGCCCCAGGTGGTGTCACCGGTCCAATACAACCAGATAATAGCCGGGATCAGCACCAGCAATGGTCCCAGTTGGGCCACGCAGAAAACGAACATCAGTACGCTAAGCAGGGTGGCGGCAGGAATGCCCGCAACGGCCAAGCCAATGCCACCCAATATGGATTGCACCAACGCCGTAACCACCACGCCCAACGCTACCGCACGGATCGCTTGCCCGGCCAGTAACACGGCCGCATCGCCCCTGTTGGAAGCAAGGCGCACGGCAAAATGGCGGATCGCCATACCGACCTGCTCACCGCGGGCATACAGCAAGGCGCTGAACAGTAACATCAGCGTACAGTGCATCAGGAAACGGCCAATATGCGCCGCCTGAGCAACAAACCAGGTAGCGGTTTGGCCGAAGTAAGGCTGTATTTTGGCTATCAAGGCGTTGCCACCGGTGTTCACCAGCAGGTGATAGCTGCTATAAAGTTTTTGCCCAATTAGCGGGGTAGAGCGTAGCCATTCCAATTGTGGCGCGTGGATTTGGCCCGGTGCGTTGACCCAAGCCACGACTGGCGCACTGTTATCCACCACGCTACTAACCAGCAGGGCAATAGGTAGTACGAACAGCAAGAGCAGCAGGATGGTCATCACCAACACGGCCAGAGACCGCCGGCCCCATAGCAAATGCTGTAGCTTAATCAACACTGGCCAGGTGGCGATCACCACCATGGATGCCCAGGCAAAGCCCAAAATAAACGGTTGAACGACCCAAAAGCTGGCAACGATCAAAATGGCGATAAACAGCACGCCAAAAATTATCGTCGGTAAATCGTAGCGGCGTTGCGGTTGTGTCATGAATGCGTTTTCATCCTAGTGAGTTAATTCCTTGGTACCCTTTTATCATGGAGCATTTTTGGCAACTTTCACAGCTAAGCGCACATTTTCCTGCGAATTTTGGTCTGGGGTACAGACTTTCATTGATTAGTGGGATTAATAAGTTATGTGGGGGAACAGATTTGCGGCTAGGAGGGCAGACCACCCAGGGATCTGGCTGGTCGCTTATCGCTATAATCAGGGCGCGGGTTGACAGTAGTTTATTGGCCGTAATAGGCTTTGGCTCCGTGCTTACGTAAGAAATGTTTGTCTAACAGCGTGGCTTGCATTGTGGGGACCTGTGGGCTGAGTTGCTGGGTAAACAGATTCATATAGGCGATTTCCTCCAGAACGACTGCATTATGCACTGCGCTGGCCGCATTTGTTCCCCAGCTAAAGGGGCCATGGCTGTTGACCAGAACTGCCGGGATCTCATTAGGGTTGATGCCGAGCTGTTGAAAGGTCTCGATAATGACCTTACCGGTTTCATGCTCGTATTCGCCAGCAATCTCCTCATCCTGCATCAGACGGGTGCAGGGTATGGTGCCATAGAAGTAGTCGGCGTGGGTGGTGCCTAATGCCGAAAGCGACTTTCCCGCCTGCGCCCAGATGGTGGCATGGCGGGAATGGGTGTGGACGATGCCACCAATGTCGGGGAAGGCCTGATACAGAGCAAGATGAGTTGCCGTATCCGAAGAGGGCTTTTTATTTCCCTCGACGATTTTGCCGCTCGCCAGTTCAACCACCACCATATCTTCTATCTGCATAGTGCTGTATTCCACCCCTGAGGGCTTAATCACCATTAACCCGCTTTGGCGATCGATACCGCTGACATTTCCCCAGGTAAATGTCACTAATTGATGTTTGGGCAATAATAAATTTGCCTCAAAAACCTGCCGTTTTAATTCCTGTAACATGAGTTACCTCGTGAGATATCTGTTGGGCGGTGGGGAGTATCACCAATTTTTTTCTCTGCGCACTCGGGTAAAGACGCTAGCGTCAATAAAGCTTGAGTACCTGGCGAATAATATTATTTTTCTCAGGTTAAAATACTGCGCTTGCCAATAGGAATAAAGCGCACAGCATTGACGGGGAAAGTAAATGGTTATATTTGGGCGAAATCGGTCACATTCGGGCATTGATTTTGTGCCTGACTGTGACCGTTTGTTTTTGGTAATGGCTTTCTATAATGTCTAATGCTCTTTTTTATGTGACTTTGGTCACAATTAAAGTGTCTTGTGTTCTGTTTTGTTGCAATTTATTGTTAATAAAATCACATAATAATGAGTGGAAAAGTCAGGGAAAGAGTTTCTTGAATTGAGTCACTTTCATGCCAGCTAAAAAATATCATTATAGCGTTAAGCCAATCTCGGTATTTTTAGAGGGATAACATGTTACAAGCTGAACGTTATAAGCTCATTTGTACGCACGTACACCAACAGGGTTCTGCTTTGGTAACTGAGTTATCCGTGGTCTGTCAGGTATCGCCTGAGACGATCCGCCGCGATTTGCGGGTATTAGCGAAGAACAAGAAGCTAATCCGCAGCTTCGGCGGAGCCGTGGCGCTGGATGTACATGAAGTACCAGTGATTGACTCTTGGGAGCGCACTGCGGTGTCAAACAGTGTCGATCAGGCTGAGAGCTTTCGCAAAAGAACGGAAGAACACCCTGATATCAAGATGAAAATAGCCAAATCTGCCCTGCAGTTTATCCATCCGGGCGACTGCATTCTGCTGGATAACAGCAGTACCTGCTGGTTTTTGGCACGGCAGATCCCGGATATTGAGATTACGGTAGTCACCAACTCGGTCAAAATCATTCAGGCCTTGGCCTGTCGCGATAAGATCCGTGTGATAGGCATCGGTGGTGAATACTCAAGAAGGCATGATGACTTTCATGGCCCAGTGGCCGAAAGCGCGCTGAGAAATTTTCAGATCAATACCTTTTTCTTCTCGTGCCAAGGGTTAAATCAGGAACACGGTATTCGCGATGGCAATGAAATCAATGCCAGATTAAAACAGGTCATGTTGCAGGTGTCGGCGAAAAAGATTTTGCTGGCCGGTTCCAGCAAGTTTGAACAATATTCCTTTTGTAAAATATGCATGTTGGATGAAGTGGATATTCTGATCACCAATAAACTCGTTTCATCTAAATACCGCGGGGATAATCCGAGGTTGGAAATTATTGAAGCTCATAAGTAAGCTGTTTTTAAGAAAATGACGGTCGCGAATAAATAACTATTGTACGCCGCAGGAAAATAACACTCACATCCGCGTAAGTTTAAATATTTAAGTGAAGATAATATTAATCCTCCCTTTCTTAACGAAGGGCCTGCACGTGGCTCTGGGGTGGGCTGCGCGCTGACGTTCAACATCTTTCTGGACAAATGGCAGGCTCTACGTGCCATGGATCGTAATCGGGCCAAGCAGCATTCGCTGGCCAGCAGTGAGGAGAAATAATGCGTAATCATCCATTAGGGATTTATGAGAAAGCGTTGCCAAAGCAAACCAGTTGGCTTGAGAAGCTGGTGCTGGCCAAAGCCTGTGGTTTTGATTTTGTCGAAATGTCGATTGATGAGAGTGATGAACGCCTGGCTCGCCTGGACTGGAGCGAGGACGAACGGATGGCGATCGTTCAGGCCATGCAGCAGACCGGTATTCGCATCCCGACGCTGTGTCTCTCGGCGCACCGGCGTTTCCCGTTTGGCAGCCGCGATAGCGCCACCCGCGAGCGGGCCAGGGCTATCATGGTCAAGGCGATAAAACTGGCGCAGGACTTGGGCATTCGCACCATTCAACTGGCGGGTTACGATGTTTATTACGAACCGCAAGACAGCGAAACGATAGCGCATTTTGAAGCCTCGCTGGCCTGGGCAGTGGCACTGGCTGCCGGGGCGCAGGTGATGTGTGCGGTAGAGATAATGGATACGCCTTTTATCAACGCCATCAGCAAGTGGAAAGTGCTGGCAGACAAGATCAACTCACCTTGGTTTACCGTTTACCCGGATATCGGCAACCTGACCGCCTGGGGCAATGATGTGGACAGTGAGCTGAGTTGCGGCATCGATCAGATCGCGGCAATTCACCTGAAGGATACTTATCCGGTCACTGCGGATGCGCCGGGGCAGTTCCGCGATGTGCCTTTTGGTGACGGATGCGTGGACTTTGTCGGGCTGTTCACAACCCTGCAGCGGCTCAACTATCGTGGTACCTTTCTGATCGAAATGTGGACAGAAAAGTCGCCGCAACCCATGTTGGATATCATTCATGCGCGTCAGTGGATCGAAGAACAGATGCGCCTTGCGGGCTGGCAGGATGAGCGTTCATCCATGATCATTCCTGGGGAGCCAGTATTAAACTAAGCGCGGTGGAATAACCGCCAGAGTTTCCTCTTCCTAAAGCGTAGCCATCGGCTGCGCTATCATTTTTCCCGCCAAATAATGCCAAATTCAGGATGTACAAGCGGCAAAACACCCGCCATTATGAGGTAGATAGCGATGATGCAGGGGCGAGTAACGCCCCTTGCGGTTATCGTGATAATAAAAGACAGGGGAGGGTCAGTTCCGGGCCCGATTAAGCAATTAAGAGCAGACAGAGTCAAACAAGCGAATGATCCCACAAATTTCTCAGGCATCCGGCCTCGTTCAACGGGTGCTGGACTTTTTGGCCGCGTTAAAACAGAGCGGATTCAACGGCGATACCGCCACTAGCTATGCCGATCGGCTGACGATGGCGACGGATAACAGCATTTACCAGCTGTTGCCTGATGCGGTGGTGTTTCCTCGCTCAACCGCCGACGTGGCGCTGATCGCCCGGTTGGCCGACGAAGAACGCTTCAAGGCGCTGACCTTCAGCCCGCGCGGTGGCGGCACAGGCACCAATGGGCAGGCACTTAATACCGGCATTGTGGTTGATATGTCGCGCTACATGAACCGCATTCTGGACATCAACGTCGAGCAGGGCTGGGTACGGGTAGAAGCGGGGGTGATTAAAGACCAGCTCAACCAGTATTTAAGGCCATTCGGTTATTTCTTTGCGCCGGAGCTTTCTACCAGCAACCGCGCTACTCTTGGCGGTATGATCAATACCGACGCGTCTGGCCAAGGTTCGCTGGTGTACGGCAAAACCTCAGACCACGTGTTGGGGCTGCGGGCGGTATTGCTGGGGGGCGAAATGATCGACACCCGCGTCATGCCGACGCCGCTGGCGGAAACGATTGCTCAGGAAGATACGCCAGAGGGGCGGATCTACCACACCGTGCTGAACCGATGCCGCGAGCAACGGGCGTTGATCCTGGAAAAATTCCCCAAGCTTAACCGTTTCCTCACTGGCTACGATCTGCGCCACGTGCTGAGCGACGATCTGCAAACTTTCGATCTGACCCGCATTCTTACCGGTGCCGAAGGGACCTTGGCCTTTATCACCGAAGCGCGGCTGGATATCACGCCGTTGCCGAAGGTGCGGCGGCTGGTAAACGTCAAATATGACTCTTTCGATTCAGCCTTGCGCAATGCCCCCTTTATGGTGGAAGCCAAGGCGCTGTCGGTGGAAACCATCGATTCCAAGGTGCTGAATCTGGCCCGCGAAGATATCGTCTGGCACTCGGTCAGCGAACTGATCACCAACGTGCCGGATAAAGAGATGCTCGGGTTGAACATCGTTGAGTTTGCCGGTGACGATAAGGAACTGATCGACGGCCAGATGGAAGCGTTGTGCGAGCGTCTGGATGACTTGATCTCCGAACAACAGGCTGGCGTGATCGGTTATCAGATTTGCGGCGATTTGAGCGGCATTGAGCGCATCTACAATATGCGCAAAAAGGCGGTTGGGTTGCTGGGTAACGCCAAAGGGCAAGCCAAACCCATTCCGTTTGCCGAAGATACCTGCGTGCCGCCGCAGCACCTGGCCGACTACATCACCGAGTTCCGCCAACTGTTGGATAGCCATAATCTGAGCTACGGTATGTTCGGCCACGTTGATGCTGGGGTACTGCACGTGCGCCCGGCATTAGATATGTGCGATCCCCAGCAAGAAGTGCTGATGAAGCAGATCTCTGACCAGGTGGTGGCATTAACCGCGAAGTACGGTGGCCTGCTGTGGGGGGAACACGGAAAGGGCTTCCGGGCGGAGTATAGCCCAGCGTTCTTCGGCGAAGAACTTTACGAGGAACTGCGCCGCATCAAGGCCGCGTTTGACCCGCTCAATCGACTCAACCCGGGTAAAATCTGCCCGCCGCTGGGTGTTGATGCCGTGATGATGAAAGTCGATGCGGTGAAACGCGGTACGTTTGATCGCCGCATTCCCATCGATGTCCGCACCTCGTTCCGTGGAGCGATGGAGTGTAACGGCAACGGACTGTGTTTCAACTTTGATGTCCACAGCCCGATGTGCCCATCGATGAAGATCACCGCGAATCGGATCCATTCGCCGAAAGGCCGTGCGGCACTGGTGCGGGAATGGTTACGGTTATTGGCAGAGCAGGGCGTGGATCCCGTCGCGCTGGAAAAGCAGTTGCCGCAGCAGCGCCTCAGCTTCCGCACTCTGGTTGAGAAAACCCGTAATAGCTGGCATGCAGGCAAGGGCGAGTATGACTTCTCTCATGAAGTCAAAGAAGCGATGTCTGGCTGCCTGGCCTGTAAAGCCTGTTCGACCCAGTGCCCGATCAAGATCGACGTGCCGGGCTTCCGTTCGCGCTTCCTGCAGCTTTATCACACCCGTTATCTGCGCCCAATGCGTGACTATGTGGTCGCTGGTGTCGAGAGCTATACCCCGTTGATGGCCAAAGCGCCGAAGGTGTTCAACTTCTTCTTCAAGCAGCCATGGGTGCGCGAACTGAGCCGCAGCAGCATCGGTATGGTGGATTTACCGCTGCTATCCAGCCCAACGTTACGCCAACAGCTGTCGGGCCATAGCGCGTTCAGCATGACGCTTGAACAGTTGGAAGCATTGAGCGAAAGCCAGCGCGAACAGCATGTGCTGGTGGTACAGGATCCGTTTACCAGCTATTACGATGCCCAGGTCGTGGCAGACTTTGTACGGCTGGTGGAAAAGCTGGGCTACAAGCCGGTGCTGTTGCCTTTCTCACCGAACGGTAAGGCACAGCATATCAAAGGCTTCCTGACGCGCTTTGCCAAAACGGCGCGCAAGACCGCGGACTTCCTTAACCGGGTAGCCAAACTGGGGATGCCGATGGTGGGTGTCGATCCGGCGCTGGTGCTGTGTTATCGCGACGAGTATCAAGAAATTCTCGGGGCCGAACGGGGGAGTTTCCAGGTGCAACTGGTCCATGAATGGCTGCAAAAGTTGTTGGCAGAACGTGCGGAACAGCCTGCCACCGGGGAAGCGTGGTATCTGTTTGGTCACTGCACCGAAACCACCGCATTACCGGCCAGTACCCAGCAGTGGGCTGCCATCTTTGCCCGTTTTGGCGCCAAGTTGGAAAACGTCAGCGTCGGTTGCTGTGGCATGGCGGGCACTTACGGTCACGAAGCCAAGAATCTGCAAAATTCCCTGGGTATTTATGAGCTATCATGGCATCAGGCGCTACAACGTTTGCCAAGGCAACGCTGTCTGGCGACCGGTTATTCTTGCCGCAGCCAGGTAAAACGCATTGAAGGCAATGGCGTGCGGCATCCATTACAGGCACTTCTGGAGATGATTGCGTGAAGCTGTGGAAACGTGAAACAACGCTGGAACAACTCAACCAAAGCGGCGAAGGATGCATGGTGGCCCATGTGGGTATTCAGTTCACCCGTTTGGAAGATGACTATTTAGAAGCAGTGATGCCCGTCGATCACCGTACGACCCAGCCGTTTGGCCTGTTACATGGAGGGGCTTCGGTGGTGCTGGCCGAGTCTATGGGGTCCATGGCCGGTTATCTGTGCACCGAAGGGGAGCAAAAGGTGGTGGGGTTGGAGATTAACGCCAACCACCTGCGTGCGGTATTTAAAGGGCAGGTGCGCGGGGTTTGTCGCGCGTTGCATGCTGGCCGCCGCAATCAGGTCTGGCAGATCGAGATCTTCGACGATCGCGATCGCCTGTGCTGTACCTCACGGCTGACCACGGCGGTATTGGAATAGAGGCCCCCTCACCCCAACCCTCTCTCACAGGGAGAGGGAGCTGTTGGCCTCTGCTTTTTTGGAAGTAAGGAGGTCATCTCAGCAAACGCGAACGCCCCCTCATCCAAAGTGCGTCAGCGAATTTCAGTTGCACTCGATCGGTCCCCTTGCCCTGTGGGAGAGGGGCCAGCTTTATAACTGGAAGGGGACCCGTTTCACAAAATCCTTCTGAAAAGCGGTAGCCTTGTCCCAGCCGCCTTCCATCGAATATTTCTGGCAAATCAGCGTTAGCGTATGCCGGGCAAAATGATAGCACTGTACGCGGAACAGCTGACAACGCTGTGGGTTGTTGATCTCGACGATCAGCCGGTTATGCAGTTTGCTCAGCGCATGCAGGTAACTCTCGTCATCGCCATTTTCCAGGCATAAATTCGCCATGCCAAGGCTGACGCCGTTGTAACGCTTCAGATGATTGATGTTGCATTCCGGCCGCTGTAGCGCCGCTTCCGCCATATAGAAATCCACCGTGGCATCACGGATGTTGAACTTGTATTCATCAATTTTGCTCAGCAGCCACGCATTCATCGAGATAGCCATAGGTCCACGCCCAATTAAAGCTTAATGATAATCATTATCATATTTGCAGCTGTGGCGATGATCAATGCTCCCCGCAGTTTTTTTTCTGTTGTGGGTCTTTTGACCGCCACGGGCTAAAAATACGCGAGCGACTAGACTTAAAGCAGGGAAAGGCATTTTTCAGACAGACAAAATGCAGAAATAGGTATTTTCTATGAATGTTTAAAACAGACGACTTATCCGGTGTTATAACCTTATCGGGGCTGCGGGATAAGCCGTACAAGATATGATTAATTGCTATGAATTCAGAGGGATAAAAATTATCCCCATGTCTATTCTGCCTGGATGCGCCATCGATTTATCGTGTTGCCGAGCGTAAATCCGGGCGTTTGGTAAATACCCCCGCAAAACAAACGGTTGAAGTGATAATCATTATCACTAACATGGACGGTAAGCCAGATCGGCTGTAGTAAAACACGAATGTGAGGTAGGCCATATGCATACGGAAGATGTTGGTACTTTTTCCTTGGCAGACAACGTCTGGCAAGGCATTTCGCTGAGCGACAGCGCGGTGAAGCAGATAATCAGACTCATGCAGCAGGATGCTCAGGTGAAAGGGCTGCAACTCGGCGTCAAACAATCGGGTTGTGCGGGCTTTGCCTATGTACTGGATTTGACCCGCGAACCGGCCAGCGACGATCTGTTGTTCGAACGTGACGGGGCCAAGCTGTTCGTGCCGCTCAAAGCGATGCCGTTTATCGATGGCACCACGGTAGATTTTGTTCGGGAAGGGCTGAATCAGATGTTCAAATTTAATAACCCTAAAGCTCAGAACGCCTGCGGGTGCGGTGAGAGCTTTGGCGTTTAAGCGATGCAATCAACATGACACGAAGCAACGTAGAAGCAGCGAAAGATGTACCGGCTTGGGTCAGCGAAGGTCGCTACAAGGAAGGATTCTTTACCCAACTGGCCACCGATGAGTTGGCCAAAGGTATCAACGAAGAGGTGGTACGCGCCATCTCGGCCAAGCGTAACGAACCCGAGTGGATGCTGGAATTCCGCCTGGAGGCTTACCGTGCCTGGCTGCAAATGGAAGAGCCACACTGGCTTAAAGCCCACTATGACAAGCTGAACTATCAGGATTACAGCTACTATTCAGCGCCGTCCTGCGGCAGCTGTGATGACTCCTGCGGTTCTCAGCCTGGGGCTGAGCAGCAGCCTGGCGCCAGTACGGAAAACGGCTACCTGACCAGCGAGGTTGAACTGGCGTTTAATCAGTTGGGTGTCCCGGTGCGTGAAGGTAGCGAAGTGGCAGTAGACGCCATTTTCGACTCGGTTTCCGTCGCGACCACTTACCGTGAAAAGCTGGCGGAGAGTGGGGTGATCTTCTGCTCGTTCGGTGAGGCCATTCACGACCATCCAGACTTGGTACGTAAGTATCTGGGCCGAGTGGTGCCGCATAACGACAACTTCTTTGCCGCACTAAACGCTGCGGTGGCTTCCGACGGCACCTTCGTCTACGTGCCGAAGGGCGTACGCTGCCCAATGGAGCTTTCCACCTATTTCCGTATTAACGCTGCGAAAACCGGCCAGTTTGAACGCACCATTCTGATTGCCGATGAAGGCAGCTACGTCAGCTATATCGAAGGCTGCTCAGCACCGGTACGCGACAGCTATCAACTGCACGCGGCGGTGGTAGAAGTGATCCTGCATAAAGACGCCGAAGTGAAGTATTCCACGGTGCAAAACTGGTTCTCCGGCGGCGGAGAAAGCAAGGGCGGCATTCTTAACTTCGTCACCAAGCGTGCGCTGTGTGAAGGCTCAGGGTCCAAAATGTCGTGGACACAGTCGGAAACCGGCTCGGCCATCACCTGGAAATACCCAAGCGTGATCTTGCAGGGCGACAACTCGATCGGTGAGTTTTTCTCGGTGGCGCTGACCAGCGGCTACCAACAGGCGGATACCGGCACCAAGATGATCCACATTGGTAAAAACACCAGGTCGACCATTATTGCCAAAGGGATCTCCGCCGGGCACAGCCAAAATACCTATCGTGGGCTGGTGAAAATCCTGCCTGGGGCGGAAAACGCCCGTAACTTTACCCAGTGCGATTCGATGCTGATCGGGCCCAACAGCGGGGCGCATACCTTCCCTTATGTGGAAACGCGCAATAACAGCGCCCAGCTTGAGCATGAGGCTACCACCTCGAAGATTGGTGACGACCAACTGTTCTACTGCCTGCAACGAGGCATCAGCGAAGATAACGCTATCTCAATGATCGTCAATGGTTTCTGTAAGGACGTGTTCTCCGAGCTGCCGCTGGAGTTTGCCGTGGAGGCACAGAAGTTACTGGCTATCAGCCTGGAACACAGCGTCGGTTAAGCACCCGTATTTATAGCGCAGCAGCGCGATCAGAGGACACAGCATGTTAAGTATCAAGAATTTGCACGTCAGCGCCGAAGGTAATGAGATCCTCAAGGGGCTGAGCCTGGATATCAAACCCGGCGAAGTGCACGCCATTATGGGGCCCAACGGCTCTGGCAAAAGCACGCTTTCGGCCACGTTGGCTGGCCGGGAAGAGTATGAGGTCACCGCTGGGGAAGTGACGTTTAAAGGTAAAGATCTGCTGGAGCTGGCTCCTGAGGATCGGGCCGGTGAGGGCGTGTTCCTGGCATTCCAGTATCCGGTAGAGATCCCCGGCGTCAGCAACCATTTCTTCCTGCAGACCTCGGTGAATGCGGTGCGTAATTACCGCGGCCAAGAGGCGCTGGATCGCTTCGACTTCGCCGACTTTATCGAACAGAAGATCGAGTTGCTGAATATGCCAGCGGATCTGTTGACCCGTTCGGTCAACGTCGGTTTTTCCGGCGGCGAGAAGAAGCGCAACGACATCCTGCAAATGGCCGCGCTGGAGCCGGAGCTGTGCATTCTGGATGAAACGGACTCCGGGTTGGATATCGATGCCCTGAAGATCGTCGCCAACGGCGTCAATTCGCTGCGTGACGGCAAGCGCGCCTTTATTATTGTCACCCACTATCAGCGTATTCTCGATTACATCAAACCGGATTACGTTCACGTGCTTTCCCAGGGGCGCATAGTGAAATCCGGTGATTTCTCATTGGTGAAACAGTTGGAGGAGCAGGGCTATGGCTGGCTTTCCGACCAACAGTAGTTCACAGGCACTACAGCAGATGTACAGCCTGTTCGAAGCTCGCGGCGGCGAGCGTTCTGCGCATGCGTTAGCGCATTGGCAGCAGGCTTTGCGCCAAGGCTGGCCGACTCGCAAGCAGGAAAACTGGAAATATACTCCGTTGGAAGGCTTGCTGGAGCAGCAGTTTCTGGAGCCTGTAGACAACGTGCTCAGTGCGGAGCAGCGTGACAAGTTGGCGTTGAAGATCGATGCGTATCGCCTGGTGTTTGTCGATGGGCGCTTATGTTCACAACTGAGCGATGAGGATCTTGGCGACTACCGCTTGACCAGGGTGGCCTATGATGCGCCACTCACGCTGCCGGATCCGATCCAGCCTGAAATTTTCCTGCATTTGACAGAAAGCCTGGCACAGGAAACCAGCGTGATTAGCCTGGCGGCTGGCACAGATCCGGTTAAGCCCCTTTATCTGTTGCATATCAGCACCGGTCGCGAGCAGCCCGGAGAAGTGAATACGTTGCATCACCGGCATCATCTGGAGATTGCTAGTGGCGCACAAGCTTCGGTCATCGAACACTACACCAGCGTTAGCGCTGCGGCCCACTTTACCGGTGCGCGCCTGACCGTGACAGTGGGTGATAATGCCGAGCTGCATCATTGCAAACTGGCGTTTGAGAGCCAGGCCAGTTATCACTTTGCCCATAACGACCTGCTGGTTGGCCGCGATGCGCGGGTTAAAAGCGACAGCTTCCTGCTCGGGGCGGGGCTGACACGCCACCACACCAGTGCGCAGTTAAACGGTGAGGGGAGCAATCTGGTCATCAATAGTCTGGTGCTGCCCGTAGGTAAAGAGGTATGCGATACCCGTACCTATCTGGAACACAACAAAGGCTACTGCGAAAGCCGCCAACTGCACAAAACGGTGGTCAGCGATCGAGCCAAAGCGGTGTTTAACGGCATGATCAAGGTCGCGCAACACGCGATCAAAACCGACGGACAAATGAACAACCACAACCTGTTGTTGGGCAAGGTGGCGGAGGTAGATACCAAACCGCAGTTGGAAATCTACGCCGATGATGTCAAATGTAGCCACGGTGCCACCGTGGGCCGGATCGATGAAGAGCAACTGTTCTATCTGCAATCGCGCGGTATTGATAAGCACGCGGCGCAGCAGATGATCATCTTTGCCTTTGCCGCTGAACTGACGGAGGGCATTGCCGACCCGGTCATACGGGAGTTGGTGCTGGCTCGTATCGCCGATCGTTTACCCCAGGAGGCGGCATGAGTTATCCCCTGGAACGGATACGTAGTGATTTTCCCCTGCTGGCTCGGGAGGTAAATGGGCAACCGTTGGCTTATCTGGACAGTGCTGCGAGCGCGCAGAAACCGCAGAGCGTGATTGACCGCGAACTGGATTTCTACCGTCACGGTTATGCCGCGGTTCACCGCGGCATTCATACGTTGAGCGCCGAAGCTACCCAGCAGATGGAGGGCGTGCGTGAGCAAGTGGCGCGCTTTATCAACGCGGATTCTGCAGAAGAAATCGTGTTCGTCAAAGGTACTACCGAAGGCATTAATCTGGTAGCTAACAGCTTTGGCCGCCATTTGCTGACGGCGGGCGATAGCATCATCATCACCGAGATGGAGCACCACGCCAACATTGTGCCGTGGCAAATGTTGGCGCAAGAGCGTGGCATCACGCTGCGTGTTTGGCCATTGCAGCCAGACGGCACCTTGGATCTGGCGCAACTGCCGGGCCTGATCGATGCCTCCACCAAGCTGTTGGCGATCACCCAGGTATCGAACGTGCTCGGAACCGTCAACCCACTGCATAAGATCGTTCCCGTGGCCAAAGCGGCTGGGCTGAAGGTGCTGGTGGATGGCGCTCAGGCGGTGATGCATCAACGTATCGATGTCCAGGCGCTTGACTGTGATTTCTATGTGTTCTCCGGCCACAAGCTGTATGGGCCTAGCGGTATCGGCATTCTGTATGGTAAGCAAGCGTTGCTGGAACAGATGCCACCGTGGGAAGGTGGCGGCGCGATGATCCAACGGGTAAGCCTGACGCAAGGCACTACCTTTGCAGCGCCTCCCTGGCGTTTTGAGGCCGGTTCACCTAATACGGCAGGTATGATGGGGCTGGGAGCGGCCATCGACTATGTCGAGGCTCTGGGGCTGGAAAACATCCACGAGTACGAGCAATCTTTAATGCGCTACGCATTGGATGGATTGCAGCAGGTGCCAACGCTGAAGATCTATGGCCCCGCACAGCGTGCCGGCGTGATTGCCTTTAACCTGGGTGAACACCATGCCTACGATGTGGGCAGTTTCCTGGATCAATACGGCATTGCGATCCGAACCGGACACCACTGCGCCATGCCGCTGATGGAATTCTACCGGGTGCCAAGTATGTGCCGTGCCTCGCTGGCGTTGTACAATACCCGCCAGGAAGTGGATCGGCTGGTCGCCGGTTTGCAGCGCATCCACAGCTTGTTAGGCTAATCATTAAAGGGAGCCCCATGGCGCATTTGCCGGACAAAGATAAATTGGTGCGTAATTTTTCCCGCTGCCTGAACTGGGAAGAGAAGTACCTGTACGTAATCGAGCTGGGAAGCCAGTTGCCAGCGCTGGATGAACGCGAGCGGCAGGCGGCCAACCTGATTTCTGGCTGTCAAAGCCAGGTCTGGATCGTGATGAGCAACAATGCGCAAGGGCGTGTTGAGTTTCATGGTGATAGCGATGCCGCCATCGTCAAGGGGTTGCTGGCGGTGGTGTTTATTGTTTATCACCAGCTTACGCCGCAGCAAATTCTCGATCTGGATGTACGTCCATTCTTCGGCGAACTGGCCTTGAGCCAACATCTGACGCCTTCCCGTTCTCAAGGTTTGGAAGCGATGATCCGCGCTATTCGCAGTAAAGCGGCCCAGCTCGCCTGACCGGGCACCCAAGGCTTATTGATGACAGGTTATGTCAATGAGCCTTTACAATTCCTGCCAAGCTCCGCCTGTTTTCCGCAAATCATAGCTATTTCAGTCAGTTACTCGTTGACGATGCATTGACAATTCCTGTGTTTGATTACGTTATAACATGTTGATTTTTTACAATTTATTGCCTTTGACTCGGTTCTTGCTAATATCGAACGAGCATTTATCTTATTTACCTGCTGGCCAGCGACCGCTAGCCTTGCAATGAACCGTAAAATCAATAGGGATAAGAATGAAACGTGCGTTGACTCTAATGGGCGTGTTATTCGCCACCGTACTGACCGGCACCCAGGTCGCCAGTGCGAACGAATACCCATTGCCGCCGCCAGGCAGCCGTCTGATTGGTGAGAATACGATTTACAACGTGCCAAACGATGGCCGTTCGCTGGAAGCCATTGCGGCTGACTACAAGATTGGGCTGTTGGGCATGCTGGAAGCTAACCCGGGGACCGATCCCTATCTGCCTAAACCGGGGTCGGCGCTGACGATCCCGACACAGATGCTGCTGCCGGATACCCCACGTGAAGGAATTGTGGTCAATCTGGCAGAACTGCGCTTGTACTATTACCCGAAAGGGGAAGATAAGGTGATTGTCTATCCGATCGGTATTGGCCAGACCGGTATGAATACACCGTTGAAGGTGACCTCGGTCAGCCAGAAGATCCCGAATCCAACCTGGACACCCACCGCCAACATCCGCAAGCGCTACCAGTCACAGGGTGTGACTCTGCCTGCGGTAATACCGGCTGGGCCAGAGAATCCGATGGGGCTGTTTGCCATGCGTCTGGCCATGGGGCACGGTGAATACCTGATCCACGGCACCAATGCCAACTTTGGTATCGGGATGCGCGTGAGCTCGGGCTGTATCCGCCTGCGCCCGGACGATATCGAAGCGTTGTTCAACCAGGTGCCACAAGGCACCAGAGTGCAAATCGTCAATGAACCGGTGAAGGTCTCCGTGGAGCCAGACGGCAAACGCTATGTAGAAGTACATCAGCCATTGTCTAGAGTGGCCAGTGACGATCCCCAGACCATGCCTATCACGCTTTCTAAAAATCAGAAAGCCTTTGCTGCCGATCCACAAACCGATAAGGCAATGCTCGACAGCGCCATCGTACGGCGTTCAGGTATGCCGGTGCTGGTCAGTGTAGGGCAAGAGCCTTCTGAGGTCGCTACGCCGCCTACAGCGCTTCCTGGTGAGGGAGCTGACCCCTCTGGCGAGTCTGGTGCACCGATTAGCTCGGTGAACTGAGTTCCTGCATTGTGTAAGGGCGTGGTATACCCCTTGTGTCACCAATCTGAAGCCTGGCGTTGAGCCGGGCTTTTTTTTGCCTGCAAGGGGGCAAATGAGAGGCAAAAAAAAACGGTGCACAATGTGCACCGTTTTCAATAACCGAAGCTAACTTACTTTTTGTAAGCGTGTGCTTGGTTGTCCAGACGCTGGTTAGCGCGCGCTGCGTCGTCTTTAGCTGCTTGAACGTCAGAACGGATTGCGTTCACGTCGTTGCTCAGCTGATCAACTTTAGCGTTCAGAGTCTGAACGTCAGAAGACAGTTGATCGATTTTAGCGTTGCTTGAGCAGCCAGCCAGCATAGTAGAAGCCAGGATTACCGCGCCCAGTACCAGTTTAGTACGATTCATTATAACACCCTCTAGATTGAGTTAATCTCCATGTAGCGTTACAAGTATTACACAAACTTTTTTCGAAAGAGAATAAATTTTTTGTATTAAGGCCCTTTATTTTGATCGTTCGCTCAAACTTGCATCTTGTTTTGCAAAATAGTTAAAAAATCGAAGGAAAACAGCCTGATTCTATGGGACAACTCTCAAATGAAATTGGCGAAATAAACCGCTTTAATGGTTGCGTTTTTCTGAAAGTGCGGTATTGCAGATAAAAAAAACGCCGCTTAGCGGCGTTTGGGTCACAGATTTGTTGTCACGTTTATTATTACAGCACGTGAACCGAGGCAGTATTGGTGGTGCCGCTTGGTACCAGAGCACCAGAAACCATCACCACGACGTCGCCTTTCTGTGCCAGGCCGCTCGCCAAAGCAACTTCTTTACCAATGCGGTAGAAGTCGTCGGTAGAAGCGATTTCTTTGACCATCTGAGTGGTGATACCTTTGCTCAGGATCAACTGACGAGCAGTGACTTCGTTAGTCGTCAGCGCCAGGATCACGGCGTTAGGGAAGTACTTACGCACGGATTTGGCCGACTTGCCGCCGCTGGTAGCCACCACGATCAGTGGTGCGTCCAGTTTTTCGGCAGTTTCTACCGCACCGCGGCACACCGCTTCAGTAATACGCAGTTTACGGTTGTCGTTCAGGGTGTCGATACGGCTAGGCATCACGCGGTCGGTACGTTCGCAGATGGTTGCCATGATGGTGACGGCTTCCAGCGGGTATTTACCCTTGGCGCTTTCACCAGACAGCATCACCGCATCGGTACCGTCCAGGATGGCGTTGGCAACGTCACCAGCTTCTGCACGGGTAGGGCGCGGGTTCTTGATCATAGAATCCAGCATCTGGGTAGCGGTGATAACCACTTTGCGTGCGCGGTTACACTTCTCGATCATCATCTTCTGCGCGAAGATCACTTCTTCTACCGGGATTTCAACACCCAGATCGCCACGGGCAACCATGATGCCGTCAGATGCTTCGAGGATCTCGTCGAAGTTGTTCAGGCCTTCCTGGTTTTCGATCTTGGAGATGATCTGAATGTTTTCGCCGCCATGAGCCTTCAGGTGCTCACGGATTTCCAGCACGTCGGAACGCTTACGGATAAAGGAAGCCGCAACGAAGTCTACGCCTTGCTCACAACCGAAGATCAGGTCACGTTTGTCTTTTTCGGCCAGCGCTGGCAGCTGAATGGAAACACCTGGCAGGTTAACGCCTTTGTTTTCGCCCAGATCGCCGCTGTTCAGTACCTTACAGATCACTTCGCTTTCGGTAACCGCAGTCACTTCCATACCGATCAGGCCATCATCCACCAGTACGGTGTTGCCAATTTTCAGGTCGGCAGCAAAGCCAGGGTAGGTCACCGCAACGCGCTCTTTGTTACCGATAACGCTCTGGTCGGTGGTGAAGGTGAAGGTCTGGCCTGCAACCAGGGCTGCATCAACGCCGCCTTCCAGCTTCATGGTACGGATTTCCGGGCCTTTGGTATCGAGCAGGATACCGGCGTTTATACCGGTTTTGGCAATGACCGCACGCATGTTCTTGATGCGGTTACCGTGTTCTTCATAATCGCCGTGGGAGAAGTTAAGGCGCATTACGTTCATGCCCGCGTTCAGCAGGCTGGTCAGCATTTCTTCCGACTCGGTTTTCGGGCCGATAGTACAAACAATTTTGGTCTTTTTCATGACGATTTTTTCTGCAAGTTGTGATGGATAATAAAACTAACGGTACCGGCGGCTAGGCCATCGGTAAGGGATTTGGGTTGTGCCTGGCAATGCAAAACATAGTTAAGGATAGGTGACCTTGGTCGAAATGGGGTGGAAAAATTCGGCCGATGCCCAGGTGTGGGTAGGCTGCGCAAAAAGCGAGGATGAGAATTTGTTGTAATTGCGTTTTCGCAGATCAAGGGCTGAAACCATTCAACTGAAAGACGTTGCGCATTATAAGGCTATGCGGCTGGAAACAAAACAAAAAACCGCAGTCGCGGGCAGTTTTGTACATAAAGTCAGCAAATGTGGCGCAAATAAGCCGCCTGCCAGCGGGTTTGTTGCGCAAATAGCATTACTGTAACGGATTATGTTTTCGAAAAATAAAGTGACGGACTTCACATTTTCAAACGTTTTGCTGGATTTCCAGCAGGACTCCGTCATCCAGACAGAAACAGCCAAATACGGTAGCGGCAGGGATCGCCAACGTTTCCTGGGCTATCAGAGTATGCACATCGCTGCCGACGGTGAACTCGAAGATCCCAGAAAGGATGCGGATTTGCTGGGGATAGGGGCGTTTTTGCAGTTGGTCGAAGGTGCCTGCGGCAAATTTGACTTCCCAGGCGGTGCTCCCATCGCTCATTAGCCCTTGGCGGCGGGCGAGGCCATTGTCGAGTTGTTCGAACGGCAGCTGTGATTTAAAAACCGACATCAAAATTACCTCCATCAGGATACTGCGCTGATGATACGCGACGGGCCGACGCTCTGTCCGGTATTACTGTTAAATTGGGTTACCGTTAGGCGAGAGATAATACTGGGAAGCGAAACAAGAAGTGGTGCGTCCGAATGGACTCGAACCATCGACCCCCACCATGTCAAGGTGGTGCTCTAACCAACTGAGCTACGGACGCACTGGGCTACTTTCAGGAATTTGGTGCGTCTGAATGGACTCGAACCATCGACCCCCACCATGTCAAGGTGGTGCTCTAACCAACTGAGCTACAGACGCATCTTTTTCCTCTCTGTCATGGCTGACAGCGGGGACGAATATTAACGAGCAACCTGGCCGCTGGCAAGGGGAAAAACGCAATTTTATTTGGTATTTCACGCGATTGCTGAGCTTATGTGCAGTAAGGTGGTTTTTTCTGCAATGGCTGGCGAGGAACTCGCCGGTTTGCCTGAGACAAACCGGCGAACGCTATTAACGAGTGGAACGCTGCAAAATCAACGCCGGAGGCTGGCGCTGTAACCAACGCATCCGCAATACCATCATGATGGCGGCAAAGGTCAGACCGATAATAAAGCCGAACCAGAATCCGCTTGGCCCCATTGCCGGCACGATGTAGTCCGTCAGCGCCAGCAGGTAGCCGCTTGGCAATCCGAGAACCCAATAGGCCACAAAGGTGATGTAGAAGATCGCCCTGGTATCTTTATAGCCCCGCAGAATACCGCTACCGATAACCTGGATGGAGTCGGATATCTGGTAAATCGCCGCCAGCAGCATCAGATGGGAGGCCATGGTCACGACCGCAGGGTTATCGTTATACAGCAGGGCGATAGACTCGCGGAACGCGGCGGTGAACAACGCCGAGCAACTGGCCATGGCGATGCCGACGGCAATCGCCGCATAGGCGGCAATCCGAGCGCCCTCTACCGATCCTTCGCCCAGACGGTGTCCCACGCGAATGGTGGCCCCAACGCCGAGCGATAGCGGCAGTACAAACATCAGTGAACTGAAGTTCAGGGCAATCTGGTGTCCGGCAACCGCGACGATACCCAGCGGTGAAACCAGTAATGCCACCACGGCAAACAGCGTCACTTCAAAGAACAAGGCCAGGGCAACTGGTAGGCCAATGCCGATCAGGCGTTTTAACGCCTGCCAGTCCGGACCACGATGTGCACCTTCCTCCAGCTTGATATCCCGCAGCGAGGACGCACGTTTGGCATACCAGCGCATCATCAGGAACATCATCCAATACACGCTGGCGGTAGCGACACCACAACCAACGCCGCCCATTTCCGGCATGCCAAACTTGCCGAAAATCAATATGTAGTTGATCGGGATGTTGATCAACAGACCCAAAAAGCCTATTACCATGCCGGGCTTGGTTTTGGATAGGCCTTCACATTGGCCACGGACGACCTGGAAGAACAAATAGCCGGGTGCTCCCCACATAATGGCATGGAGGAAACCAACGGCTTTTTCAGCCAGCAGCGGATCGATGTTGTGCATCATGTCGATCACCAACTGGCTGTTATAAATCACGGCGATAATCAGTAGTGAAACCCCAGATGCCAGCCAAAAGCCCTGGCGCACCTGATACGCGATACGATCGCGGCGGCCCGCGCCGTTGAGCTGGGCGATTACCGGGGTCAAGGCCAGCAGTAAACCGTGGCCGAACAGGATGGTCGGCAGCCAGATAGAGGTCCCGACGGCAACGGCGGCCATATCCGTGGCGCTATAAGAGCCAGCCATGATGGTATCGACCACGCCCATTGCGGTTTGGGATATTTGCGCGATGATGACCGGAATTGCGAGGGCCAATAAACTACGCGCCTCAATAAAGTACTTCTGCACGTATACACCTTTCTAATTATTTATGGGGAAGGGGTGTTGCTGCATCAGCAACAACTAAAAACTGCGGAATATGCCGAAAAGATTGTACCTGCTAGTCGGGGTTAAGCAAAGGTTGTAAAGAAATAGTTATACTCGTCGTCTTGTAACTAAAGTGCTGTTAGCCCCAGAGCATAAACTAGGCAGGCACCGCTTTTTTACCGTTGTGCGTTTGGTTTTCTGCCGTAACTGGGGCAAACTGCTTACAGCGCGTTGAACATAGTCATAAAGAAGAGGCCAACATGTTTACCGGTATCGTACAAGGCACCGCCCCGCTGGTTGCCGTTGATGAAAAACCCAACTTCCGTACCCACGTTGTTGAAATGCCTGATGAGTTGTTACCAGGGCTGGAGTTGGGGGCCTCGGTAGCCCACAACGGCTGCTGCCTGACCGTCACGGAGATTGCAGGCAATCGCGTCAGCTTTGACCTGATCAAAGAGACCCTGCGGTTGACCAATCTTGGCGATCTTAAACTGGGTGATGTAGTCAATCTGGAAAGAGCAGCCAAGTTTAACGATGAAATCGGCGGGCACCTGATGTCCGGGCATATTATCTGTACTGCGGAAGTCACCAAGATCTATACCTCGGAAAATAATCGCCAGATCTGGCTGCGTATGCCGAATATCGATTTGATGAAATATGTGCTGCATAAGGGTTTTATCGGCATCGACGGCATTAGCCTGACCATAGGTGAGGTGGTCAATAACCGTTTCTGTGTGCATTTGATCCCGGAAACCCTTGAGCGCACCACGCTAGGTAAAAAGCGCCTGGGCGATAAGGTCAATATAGAAATCGATCCGCAAACTCAGGCGGTGGTGGATACCGTCGAGCGCGTGTTGGCTAATCGTGAGGCTGCGTTAGCTGTTACCAAGCCGCCAGTACCCAAAGCCTGAGAACCCTGTACCGATAACCCTATATAGGAGCCAAACGTGAAGTTTTATAGAAAAACGATGATGTTAGCGGCGCTGTTGGCGCTGACCGCCTGTTCAAGCTCCCCGGAACAGGCGAACTCACAGTCTGCCGAGGCTGAAGACGATACCTGTGGTGCGGCGCAGTATCAGAATTATGTGGGTAAACCGCTGTCTGCGTTGGATGGGGTCAATATTCCTCAGCAGGTACGGACTATTCCTTATAACTCTATGGTAACCATGGACTTCAATCTAAAGCGCTTGAACTTCCTGGGTGACAGTGAAGACAAAATCATTCGCGTTTATTGCGGTTGATTATCCTTTACCCCAACCCTGTGGGTTGGGGTAAAGGATTTTAGCGGGGAACTCGCAGGCCACCTTCGACGCCTTTAGGGCTGAATACCACCTGCCAAAGTTGAATATCGCGAGCGCGGAACGCCCCGGCACAGGCATTAAGGTAATAACTGAACATCCTTTCGAAACGTTCGGAATAGCGCGATGCCAGCTGTGGCCAGCTCTGTTTGAAGCGTTCATACCAGGCCATCAGAGTACGATCGTAATCTGCGCCGATATTATGCCAATCTTCCATGACGAAACGGCCTTCGCTGGCCTGGGCAATATGCTTCACTGACGGCAGGCAACCGTTGGGGAAGATATATTTATTGATCCACGGATCAACGTTCATATCGGTTTCGTTGGAGCCAATGGTATGCAACAGGAAAATGCCATCGGGTTTTAAATTACGTTCCACCACCTCGAAATAGGTGCGGTAGTTCTTCGGCCCAACGTGTTCGAACATGCCAACCGAGACGATGCGGTCAAACTGCTGGTAGAGATCGCGGTAATCCTGCAGCAGAATTTCTACGTCCAGCCCGGCACAGCGTTCTTGCGCCATTTTCTGCTGTTCGGCGGAGATGGTGACCCCTACCATGGAAACGCCGTAGTGCCTGGCCGCATAAGCAGACAGGCCGCCCCAGCCACAACCGATGTCCAATACCCGCATGCCGGGCTGCAGGTGCAGTTTTTCGCAAATCAACCGAAGTTTAGCTTCTTGTGCTTCTTCCAACGTAGTGGCCTGTTGCCAATAGCCACAGGAATATTGCATGTAGGGATCCAGCATCTGGGTAAACAAATCGTTACCCAGATCGTAATGCTCTTTACCAACGATCCAGGCACGTTTTTGGGATTGCAAATTGGTCAGGCGAGCGGCGGCAATACGCAAGATATCCTTCAGGTGGTGGGGCAGTTTCTTTTCCAGGCCAGCTGCGACAACCCGCTGAAAAAATATGTCCAGCCGTTCGCACTCCCACCAACCGTCCATATAGCTTTCACCCAGCCCCAGGGAGCCGTCTTGCAGTACGCGTTTAAAGAAATTGGGATTATTGATCTGAATATCGAAAGGGCGTGAACCATTGATTTCAATACCGGCCATGCTAAGCATTTCATGAGCGATACGATACCAATGGTTATCCTGGATGCTCAGATCTTCTATACACGATGAACTCATAGCTTCTCCATCACCTTCTTCTGACTTATGATCCTGCAGAATTTAGCGTAGACAATTTCTACAGGGGCATACGTATACCTACGGTAAAATTTCACCGTGGTGTCTGATATCCGACTGGAACAGAGGAAATTTAAGAGACTCCCTGCGTCAAAGAACGCGGGTAAATGCTACCTTAAATAAAGTGTGATGCCATCCACGTACGCAGCAGTTGCTGCAATAAGAGCTTAGTATAACTGTTATTCTAAAAGGTCGTTTTGAGTATAGGCTTGCCGAGGCGTAGACTCAACTGCAAATCGCGCTCGGCAAGAATTTTCATTAAGTGACTATTTACAAGGAGAATTATGAGACGGAGTCGGCACGCTCCTGCCGTGTTACCTGCGTATCATCCGTTCCTTTCCCACGTTGGATCAGATAGCCCAAGGCTGCTAAAAATACGGTAGCAACCATTACGCTAGCCGTGGCTAACAGCGGTTGGGCGATAAATGCCGAAACCAACAGGCTGGCGATAAAGCATAACCCCAACTGCAACGTATTTTGCAGCGCAGCGGCTTTGCCACTGTTGTTGGGGAAGGGCATCAATGCATTGGCCACTAGAATAGGATAGCTGGCACCGTTTACTAGCGCCATAAAGCAGAACGGTATCAACAGCGTGGTCAACGTTGGTTCGCTCAACGTGGCAATCAGATACAACGCCACCATGCTAACGCCATAAGCTAACAGCAACCACGGCAGCAAGGTTTTGCCAGAAATGCGATTTAACGCGCTACGGCAGCTGTAACCCCCTAATAAGAAAGCCAGTGTTTGCGGCACATAGCTCAAACCAATATCGTTTGGGCTATACCCCATATCGCCGAGGATAAAGGGTGAACCCGTCAGCCAGGCGAAGAAGCCGGCAGAGCAGGCGGCAAAAACCATCACGTTGCCGCTGAATACCGGGGATTTCAAAATCTGCATAAAGCCAAGTCTTGGCTTCTTATCGGCGGAAGGTACCAGTCTGCTGCGGTCTTTCAGCAGTAAAGTGGGGATCAGCAGCAGGGCGGTAATCCCCAGCAGCACGGCGAAGATGGCCCGCCAGCCCATATGGTTGAGCAACCAGGCACCCAGCAGCGGGGCCAACGCTGGAGAGAGGGCGACCAGTGGCATAATGGAAGCGAAAACGCGGTTGGCTTTGCCATCGCGGTAGCGATCGACCACGATCGCCTGCCAGGTGACGGCGGCGGAACACACGCCAATGGCTTGAATAAAGCGCAGTGACCACAGTTGTGCCACGTTCTCGACCCACAGCATACCGAGACAGCCGAAGGCGAACAGTGCAAGGCCAATCAATAACACGGGCTTACGGCCAATACGGTCTGACAGCGGCCCCCACAGCAACTGGGCGAAGGCAAAGCCCGCCAGGAAGATGCTCAGGCTGGCGCTGATCGCCCCAGCGGAGATTTGCAGATCCTGCTGCATTGCCCCAAAGGCGGGCAGGTACATATCGGTAGCCAGATAGCCCAACATACTCAGGCCAGCCAGGTAGAACATAAATCCAAAATTTCGCATTGCTATTTCTCGTTAAAATTATGCTGTCGCAGGTTTTGAAGCGCCGGCAAGTGTATACGGCTGGATCTCTGCTTGTGAAACGGTAATATTTGCAAGGTGCTGTTAAAAAATTTGAAGGCAAGCTTATGTGGTCTGAATATTCACTCGATGTGGTAGATGCGGTAGCACGGACCGGCAGTTTCAGCGCGGCGGCACAGGAGCTGCACCGTGTTCCTTCTGCGGTGAGCTATACGGTGCGCCAATTGGAGCAATGGCTGGCGGTGCCACTGTTTGAACGCCGTCACCGGGATGTGGAACTGACGCCTGCGGGGGCGCTGTTTATTAAAGAAGCGCGGGTTGTTATCAAAAAAATGCTTGATACCCGACGACAGTGTCAGCAAGTGGCCAACGGTTGGCGCGGGCAATTGCGGATTGCGGTCGATCTGATCGTCAAACCCCAGCGCAGCCGCCAATTGGTGCTGGATTTTTATCGCCATTTCCCCGATGTGGAACTGATGGTGCAGCCTGAAGTATTTAACGGCGTATGGGATGCACTGGTCGATGGCCGCGCGGAGATGGCCATCGGCGCAACGCGGGCGGTGCCAGTGGGCGGTGGTTTTGCCTTTCGCGATATGGGCTTTATGAATTGGCTCTGCGTAGTCCATGCCAAGCATCCGCTGGCCGCCATGCAAGGAAAACTGCGCGACGATCAGCTACGGCCTTATCCCTCGTTGCTGTTGGAGGATACTTCGCGCAATTTACCCAAGCGGGTGACCTGGTCGCTGGACAACCAGCGGCGGCTGACCGTGCCGGACTGGGTTTCGGCGGTAGATTGTTTGCGTGCCGGGCTGTGTGTGGGCATGGTGCCCGCGCATCGGGTATTGCCGTTGGTACAAAGTGGCGAACTGGTGGTGTTGCCACTGCATGAGCCTTTCCCACCCAGCGCCTGCTGCCTGACCTGGCAGCAAAACGCCCAGTCGCCGGCCATGGCCTGGCTGTTGGATTATCTGGGCGATAGCGAAACGCTCAATCAGGAATGGCTCAGTGAAGAGGAGCCGGGGGCAGTTCACATGCGCCCCAACATGAGTTAACGGCGGTAATCGACAAAAGGACCATCGGCAACTGAGCGGCGCTCGATAAGTTTTGGATGTACTTCAATCACCTGCGACTCTTCACGCTTGCTGATGATGCGATCCAACAGCATGGTAAAGGCCATCTCACCCAGGCGCTCTTTCGGCTGGTGAATGGTGGTCAGCGCTGGGGTGAAGTAGCGGGCATTACGCACGTTGTCGTAGCCAATGACAGAAATATCCTGTGGTACACGCAACCCCAGCTCATCGGCGGCGCAGATCGCCCCCATGGCCATAATATCACCGCCACAGAAAACGGCGGTGGGGCGATGCTTTTGCGACAGGATCTGATGCATGGCTTTGTAGCCAGATTCGGGCTCGAAATCCCCCTGCACGACCCATTCTTCGCGCACTTCGATGTTGGCTTCCTTCATGGCCTTCAGAAAGCCCTGATGGCGACCCCCACCAGTATTACGTGCCAGTTGACCCGGAATGGCACCGATGTCCCGGTGGCCACGCTCGATCAGGTAGCGGCCTGCCAGGTAGCCGCCCTCGAAGGCATTGTCGATAATGGTATCGGTGAAGTCTCCGCGCGCGGTACCCCAATCCATCACCACCATGGGAATATTACGGTAATCTTCCAGCATGCCCAGTAGCTGATCAGGATATTCTGAGCACATCACCAGCAGGCCATCGACACGTTTTTGCGCCAACATCGCCAGATAGGCTTGCTGTTTATCCAGATTATTGTGCGAGTTACACAAGATCAGGGTATAGCCTTTGCTGTAGCAGCTGTTTTCTACCGCTTCGATCACTTCGGCAAAATAGGGAGCCTCGCTCGAGGTGGCGAGCAAACCGATCGATTTAGTATGGTTGACCTTGAGGCTGCGGGCCACGGCGCTGGGTGAATAGTGCAGCTCTTTGATAGCGGCCCAAACGGCCGTTTTGGTATCTTCGGCGACGAAACGCGTTTTATTGATAACGTGCGAAACGGTAGTGGTAGAAACGCCAGCGCGTTTGGCCACATCTTTAATCGTTGCCATGTAAAAAATGACTCCTAAACCCACATGTTACAGCATGTAAGTATGATGTTAATCGTTTGCCTGCGTAGATCCTTCCCCAGATAAGCGAAAACTGAGTTTTTAGTGCTGAAGTCGTAAATCGCTTGAACAGGGAGGGGCAGTTTATCGGTACGCAGTTGTGAACTGCGGATTTTGTCGCAAATTGAAGAAAAGTGGAAGAGCTAATCGGTAATTATCAGTGGGGAAATCAAAACAAGATTTTAATCACGGACTGTGGGAAAATGATTTGACGTATAAACTGTGTGGCTTATGCTCTGGAAAAGCCAATCTGAGAGGGAGTTGTATATGGATACCAATTTGAAGATGTCATTACTCACCACCGTGGGTGCTTTGGCAATGATTATTGCTTTCAGTTTTATTGCCGCATTGAACTGATCCGCAGCAGAAAAACAAAGGCGCAGCTTGATGCTGCGCCTTATTATTAGCTAGCCACCCGCCGTTAAGCCAGGTTTTCTGCCACGAACGCCCAGTTCACCAACGCCCAGAAGTTTTCCAGGTACTTTGGCCGCGCATTGCGGTAGTCGATATAGTAAGCATGTTCCCACACGTCAACGGTCAATAGCGGAACGTCTGCGCCCGTCAGCGGGGTTGCCGCGTTCGAGGTGCTGACGATTGCCAGACTGCCGTCCGCTTTTTTCACCAGCCAGGTCCAGCCAGCGCCGAAGTTTTTCACGGCGGCATCGGTGAACTGCTCTTTGAAGGCGGCGAAAGAGCCGAATGACTTATTGATGGCCTCCGCCACTGCGCCTGTTGGTTCGCCACCACCTTGCGGTGACAAGCAGTGCCAATAGAAGGTGTGGTTCCAGACTTGAGCTGCGTTGTTGAACACCCCACCGGTGGCGGTCTTGACGATCTCGACCAGGGATTTGCCTTCGAACTCGCTGCCTTTCACCAGGTTGTTCAGGTTAACCACGTAGGTGTTATGGTGCTTGCCATAGTGGTATTCCAGCGTTTCTGCGGAAATGTGCGGTTCGAGAGCGTTTTTCTCATATGGTAATGCAGGTAATTCAAACGACATTGCTTTCTCCTTTTATAGACAATACGTCTCTCCGACACTGTGGGCCTTGGTGGCCGAGGGCGAAAAAACGCGATTGCACCACTTTTGTTATGGTTATTAATCTTAACAACTTTCCGAGCGAAAAGAACATCCAAAGTGTGCCAAGTGACTGATTGATTGAAGTCGCAGCGGCTTTTTGTTTTTTGGGAGAGGAGTGCACGGCTGAGCATTAGGCTCAGCCGTGCCAAGTCAACGAATGGTGGTTGGGGTCACTACGCGGCGGGCGCCAATATAATGGTTCTGCCAATAGTCATTATCCAACTGACTGATGCGAATTTCTTCACCGGTACGCGGTGACTGGATGAACTTGCCGTTACCAAGATAGACACCAACGTGATCGGCTGTGCCACGGTTATTGATACGGAAGAACACCAGATCGCCCATCTCAAGCTCATTGCGCTTGATCGGCGCAGCGTCTCGGAGGTGGTACATTTCGTTGGCGGTACGCGGCATTTTGATTTTGACAACGTCTTTGTACGCGTAATAAATCAGCCCACTACAGTCGAAGCCCGTACCGGGTGAAGATCCACCCCAACGGTAGGGTTTACCCATTTGCCCCATCAGCTTGGCCATTGCGGTCTGCTTGGCGTGCTGATAGCGTTTTTTGTGGGCGGCAGAAAGTTTCAGAGGCTTTTCGTGGCCAGCCAATTTTGCTGTGGCCTTGCCTTCCTCACGATGGCGACCATAACCTTTTTTATAGCCTTTCTTAGGCGGGGTGACTTTGACCTTGGCCGTTTTGGTTACCTGGTTTTTGGTTTTAACGCTGGTGGTTTTTTTTGCGTTCTTTAAGGTTGCTTGTTTGTTTTTTAGCGTTTTCGGAGGGGTGGCTGCCTTCACTTTTTTATTGGCTTTCTCCGCTTTCTTTTTTTTGCGGTCGTCTGGCCGGGCTTCATTAACGTGACTCTTGCGCTGCTCGGCAGAAACACGTGCCTGTGGCGCAGCGTGCGCCAAATTGAAGAAGAGCTGCGTAAATAGCAGCACAAAAAGTGTAATAATTAACCGCATATCGACGTTACCAACCTTGGCTCCGAAACAGAAATCGAATGAGTCACAGTATTCCCGAAATTCACCCTATAAAACAGCGTGGATCTCATAAATACTAATTCATATTGTGAGAAAACGTTAATGGCATTTTTATTGTTGCAAAATCAAGCGTCTAGTGGCTAAAAAAGCGACATGGATCATGCGGTTGGCTTATTGCTCGCGGCATTGGGCTGCGCAAATATAATAGTGAAACGTCCGGGTTAAAAATGTTATTCTGGGGCCATGTTTTAACCAGCTCGGTGTGACCGCAGCGTTTGCTAAGGCAATCAGAGAATGTCCCTGCAAAAGATGGCGTTTTCTTGGCACCGGTCCTGCCGCTACAATAGACAATGTGATGCATGTTGTGGCCATGATGTGGCTTGAGGAAGCAATAATGACGACGATTGAAAAAATTCAGCAGCAAATTTCTGCTAACCCGATCCTGCTGTATATGAAGGGCTCACCGAAATTGCCAAGCTGCGGTTTCTCTGCTCAGGCCGTGCAGGCGCTTTCTGCCTGTGGCGAACGCTTTGCCTATGTTGATATTCTGCAAAACCCGGATATTCGCGCCGAGCTGCCAAAATACGCCAACTGGCCAACCTTCCCACAGCTGTGGGTCGATGGTGAACTGGTTGGCGGCTGCGATATCATCATCGAGATGTACCAGCGTGGTGAACTGCAGCCGTTGATCAAAGAAACGGCCGAGAAATATAAAGATCAGGAAGACCAACAGCCTTAATGGCCTAGGGGTTTACCAGATAAAATCGGGCGGCACCTTTAACAGTGCCGCCCGATTTTTTTATGTCTGTCAGTTTGCCAGCAAGCTATTGCGATTCAACGTTGGCAATCGGCCAGCCACCGAGACGTTTCCAGCGATTGACCAGTTCACAGAATAGCTGGGCGGTTTGCTGAGTATCATAAAGTGCTGAGTGCGCCTGGCTGCTATCAAACGGCATGCCGGCGGCAATACAGGCTTTAGCCAGCACCGTCTGCCCCAATACCAGCCCGCTAAGCGCTGCGGTATCAAAGGTGGCGAACGGGTGGAACGGGTTGCGCTTCAGGCTGGCACGCTCGGCGGCGGCCATCAGGAAACTGTGATCAAAGTTGGCATTATGCGCCACGATGATTGCCCGGTTACAGCCCTGATCCTTAATGCCTTTACGCACTGCTTTGAAAATCGCATGCAGCGCATCATATTCACTCACTGCGCCACGCAGTGGATTATGTGGATCGATACCGTTGAAGGCCAGCGCTTCCGGTTGCAGGTTTGCCCCTTCAAACGGCTCTACATGAAAATGCAGCGTTTCATCTTGCTGTAACCAGCCATTTTCATCCATTTTCAGCGTGACGGCGGCAATCTCTAGCAGCGCATCGGTCTGAGCATGAAACCCGGCGGTTTCCACATCAATAACAACGGGATAAAACCCACGGAAACGGCCACTCAGGGCGTTAAGATCACTTTTTTCGGCCATCAGTTTCTTATCTTTAGCGAATTCAGCGCGCATTATGACAAATTTCTTGTCTTGGTGCAGCGGAGATAGAAAGCAGGGCGCATGGAGCGCCCTGGAGAAACCTCAGTTACCGAGGCCGTGACCTGCGTGCTTGTTCTCGATCAGTTCGATCTTGTAGCCGTCCGGATCTTCGACGAAGGCAATCACGGTGGTACCGCCCTTGACTGGGCCGGCTTCGCGGGTGACTTTGCCACCGGCCTGACGGATGTTGTCGCAGGTAGCGGCTACATCATCGACGCCCAGCGCCAGATGACCAAAAGCGGAGCCCATCTCGTAGCTGTCGACGCCCCAGTTATAGGTCAGTTCGATGACCGAGCCTTCGCTTTCATCGCTATAACCCACGAAGGCCAGCGAGTATTTGTACTCGGTGTTTTCGCTGGTACGCAGTAAGCGCATGCCTAATACCTTGGTATAGAAGTCGATGGAGCGTTGCAGATCGCCGACACGGAGCATGGTATGGAGTAAGCGCATAATTTCCTCTGATTGGATATGCCGCGGCTGACGGCAGGTGACTTGAACAGCGTCAGACAGTATAGCCTTGTCGCATAAGGCAATTCAACGCATGTGGTAGGTGATGGTATAGGTGACGTTGTCACAAATAAATATGGCTGCGGATAATAGTACGGCAGGCGGGGGCCAGACAGAACGCCGACACGCCGTGGATCCATCCATGGAGGCTCGTATCGCGCGTCCATGCGCTCAACGGTCGGCTAACCTGTATGGCTCCCACCCACCTCAACCTGAGGTGTCGCGGTATTTAGCGCACCTAATTAGCTGAGTGCAAAGTCAATTTAATTCACTTACAGGGTCGGGTAGTCGGTATAACCCTCGGCACCCCCGCCGTAGAAGAAATCGGCACGCTGCTCGTTGAGCGGAGCCTGTTGTTTAAAGCGCTCCACCAGATCTGGGTTGGCGATATAGCTACGGCCAAAGGCGACGGCATCAATAAAGCCTTGGGCGATCAGCTCTTCCGCTTTCTCCGCCGTATAGGCACCCGCGCCAATAATCACGCCTTGGAAGTGTGCTCTTACTGCATCGCGGAACGCGGTTGAGTAAGGCTTGCCACCGGCCCAATCCGGCTCGGAAATATGCAGGTAGGCGATACCGCGCTTGTTCAACTCTTCGATCAGATACAACGCCGCTTCTTCCTGATCTTCGCCGTTGTCCAAGCCATTGAACGGGCCTAACGGCGAGATACGGATACCAACGCGATCGGCACCGATTTCGGCAATGCTGGCATCGACCACTTCCAGCGTCAGACGGGTACGGTTTTCAATGCTGCCACCGTATTGGTCGGTACGCTGGTTGGATGCCGGAGACATAAACTGGTGCAGCAGGTAACCATGCGCGGCGTGCAGTTCAATATAGTCAAAACCGGCTTCACGCGAGTTGGCCGCTGCCTGACGGAAATCGCTGACGATCCCCGGAATTTCGTTGGTTTCCAACGCGCGCGGGGTAGAGGTTGGCACACGGACCCAGGCACCGGTTTCATCACGTACCGTGGTGCGGGTTTCGGCATTGATCGCTGAAGGCGCGACGGGAGCCTGCTGGCCCGGCTGCAAGCTGGAGTGTGAGATACGCCCTACGTGCCAAAGCTGCACAGCGATATGACCCTGTTTGTCATGTACTGCCTGGGTGATTTTTTTCCACGCGGCGATTTGTTCTGGGGTATGCAGACCGGGTGCTCCGGCATAACCTTTCGCCTGGAAAGAAATCTGGGTGGCTTCGGTGATCAGCAGGCCAGCGCTGGCACGCTGCGCATAGTATTCCGCCATCAGCGGCGTTGGGATGTCACCTGGCTCGATGCTGCGCAGACGAGTCAGCGGAGCCATGAACACACGGTTGGGCAGGGTGGTGTGGCCAACTTTGAGCGGAGAGAACAATTTTTCAATCTTCATAGTGCATCCTATAGTATTAGACCAGTCGACTAGTGATGGTGAACAATTTCGCTAACATGTTTTTCGGGTAAAAAATGGGGGTTATGGTTGCGCTGGACGCAACAGTAATTCGATACTTTCCAGCGCACAAGTCAGCGGGGCGACCGAGTGGCGGATTTTAGCCCGCAACGATGCGCCCAACCACAGCGAGTACAGCGTTTCCGCCGTGGCCGCCGGGCTCATAGTGATAGACAGTGAACCTTCACGGATGCCGCGTTCGATCGCGTCTTGCAGATGACCGATCACGCGGCTGGTGCCCGCTTCCAACGCATGGCGCATAGGTTCAGAAAGATCGCTGACCTCTGCGGAGAGTTTCACTGCCAGGCAAGCATTATGGCACTCACTACGGCAGTGGAAGCTGATGGCCTGGGCGTAATAACTTAATAACTGATTACGCGCATCGCTACGGGAGTCGGCAAACAGCGCCTGCATTTGAGCGTCATAATGGGCAAAATAGCGTTGCAACATCGCTTCGCCAAAAGCTTCCTTCGAGCGAAAATAGTGATAGAACGATCCTTTGGGCACGCCAGCGGTAGCGAGCAACTCACTGAGGCCCATGCCGGTAAAACCAAGGCGTAGGCTGAGCGTTTCGCCGGTAGCGAGCAGATGTTCTCGGGTATCCCCGTTGCAATTCGTCTGTTTTGTCATAATGGAAATGAGAATAATAGACCGATTGGTCTAGGTCAAGTCGCAGATAAAAAAAACGGATAAAAATTTTGGCCCATACGGCAAGCATTGCAGCCTGCTTAGCCTCTGTAGCGGACCTGCTCACGCCATCACACCTAAGGGGCGCCGCATGCTGCGCCCGAAAAGCGCTCGTCTAGCTGCATGCGGTGTCCGTTTATAACTATTGTGCCAGAGGGAGCGGCTAAGGTTAAGCCTTGCGACAGCGCTGCAGAATATCCAGGTCAGGCTGATACTGCCGTGTCTGCACGTTTACCATCCCCAACAGGGTGTGGAACAGATTATCCTGTGAAACTTTTTCGGTATCCGCCAGAGATTGCAGACATTGACGGTTGATGCCGAAATTGCGTTCATAATCGGCCGACATCCACATCAGGAAAGGCACCTGGGTCTGCTGAGAAGGCGCGAACATATAAGGCGTACCGTGCAGGTACATGCCATTCTCCCCGAGCGATTCACCGTGATCGGAAAGATAGACCATTGCCGTATTGAATTTGCTGCTGTATTGCTGCAACAGCTTGATGGTGCTGTCCAGCATGGCGTCGGTGTACAGTAGTGAATTGTCGTAGGTATTCACCAGTTGCTCGTGGGTACAGTCCTGGATTTGGTTGCTGTCACAGGTCGGTGAGAACTGACGTAATTCTGGCGTACTGCGGCGATAGTAGGCCGGGCCGTGGCTCCCCATCTGATGCAGTACGATCACACCGTCCCCTTTCAGGCCGTTGATATAATCGTCCAGTTTGTGCAGCAGCACGCTATCCATGCAGACATCGCCATCGCAATACTGTGAAAGCTTCAGCCTGGTCATGTCGATATGTGGGATGCGATCGCAGGCCCCCTTACAACCGCCGTCATTTTCGCGCCACAGCAGGTTGACTCCGGCATGTGCCATCACGTCCAGCATGCCTTCCTGATGAGCGGCCAAGGTGGCATCGTAATCGCTGCGTCGCATGTTCGAGAACATGCAGGGCACGGAGATAGCCGTTTCGGTACCACAGGAACTGGCATTTTTGAAATAAACCACATGGTCCTGCTTCAAGCGGGGATTGGTCTCGCGTGAGTAACCACCTAGCGAAAAATTCTCTGCCCGCGCGGTTTCGCCGACCACCAGGATCACCAGGGTCTTTTTGGCCTGGCTGCTGATCACCGGGCCTAAATGGGCATCTTCACCAATCTTGACCAGCGGCAGATTTTGGTGGAAATAGCGGTGTTGAGCGTACTTGATGGTGCCAGCCACAAAATTGCTTGGGGTGAGCATTTTCACCACGCTTTTATTGTTGCGGATTAGCGAGGCGTAATCTTTGTAGAATAACGCCGCAACCAACAGGATCACCACCACGGAAAGCATCACGTTGGCCGCGCGCAGGCCAATCATGTACCACCAAGGACGGGTTTTATTGATGCGCACCAAGCACACGAAAACGGCAGGCAAGATGCCCAGCAATAGCAGCCATAACCCCATACGAGGGGTGAGCAACGCCGTTGCTTCCTGCGCGTTGGTCTCGAAGGCGTTCTGCATCATATTGCCGTCAATCACCACACCATAGCTGAACATAAAATAGTTGGCCGCCGCGCTGCCGAGCAGCAACAGAATAACCAGGGGTTTACGAAGGAACGGAATGGTTAATACGCTGAAGATAATATTCAGGGCACAGAAAATAACCACCGGCATAGTCGCCGCAAAAATGACGCTATGTACGCTATCAAAATTGATATATGACCAGGCCTGGTGAATAAATAGCAGGTTCTGGAAAACTGTGAAAAATAGGGCGCAAGCCAGGATAAAACCCAAGCTGTTGCATTGTAATGATTGACGTAAGCGCATTGCCAAATCTGGATCCTGCTATTAGGTAATGCGCTGAAATTTACCAGAGGAAACTTAAGATAACCTTAGACGTAGTGAGCGGCTGCAACGATTACAGCCGCTGGCGGATAATTAATAGGCCGCGGTAAACTGTGCCTTGATGAACTGCGGTTTTTCAACCTCATCGATAATGGCAACCGCGAGGTCTTCTACCGAAATATTGGCCGGAGCTTCACCCTTCATCAGCAATTGCGTCGTGCCCAAACGGAACTGGCCGGTACGCTTGCCGGGTTCCAGCAACGCGGCAGGGGAAAGGTAGGTCCAATCCAGCTGGGTTTCTTTTTTCAACGCATTACGTAAATCCCGTACCGCTTGGGCCCCTGGACGAATATTTTCCGGGAACTGCGGGGTATCAACCAGCTCAACTCCCGGAGCCACTTCCAGGCTACCGGCACCGCCAACGTACAGCAGGCGTTTAACCGCGGATTGTTTTACCGCTGCCAGGATTTGTTGGGCACCTTTAGCGGTTTTCTCATACAGATCCGCCTCCGCCCAACCAGGGTTGTAGGCGCTGATCACGACATCATGGCCAGCTAACTGTTGTGCCAACCACGGGCCATCGGCCACGTCACCCAGGGCGACGGTGAGATTGGCATTATCCGGCAGATCTTTTTTCTGACGGGCGATGGCGGTTACTTGCAGGCCGCGGGCCAAAGCTTCATCCACTACGCGACGGCCAACAAAACCGGTTGCTCCAATAATGGCGACTTTCATGAGGTCTCTCCTGTGAAATGTTTTTTAGCGGGTTGCCGTACCACTCAGTGGCGGCGCAGTAGAAATACTATAAGCCTTAACAATGCGGCTGATTAGTGCCATATTTATGCTTTCTTGATTAAGTAAAACTTCATAATCATGGATAAACTGAATCGAATGGCGGTATTCGCCACCGTGGTGGCCGAGGGGTCCTTTGTTGCGGCGGCCCGTCGACTAGAGATGACGCCCTCTGCGGTCAGCCAGCATATGAGGTCGTTAGAAAAGTCGTTGGGCGTGGCGTTATTGCATCGCTCCACTCGCCGCCTGGCACTAACCGATGCGGGGGAAGCCTTCTACCCAGGTTGCGAAGCCATGTTGCAGGAAGCACAGCGCGCGGAGCAGCGGCTGGCGGAGCTGCGGGATACGCTGGTGGGCGAACTACGCATTGCCACCACCGTCGGGATCGGTAGCGGCCCCTTGGCGGAGGCCTTGGCTCCCTTGCTGCTGGCACACCCAAAGCTGACGCTGCGTATTCTGGCCGATGACCAGGTGGTGGATATGATCGAGCAGCGGGTAGATATCTCGCTGCGCGTAAATCTGCAACTGGCAGATACCAACCTGATTGCTCACCCGCTGACCGCCTGGCCCATGGTGCTCTGTGCCGCGCCGCGCTATCTTAGCCAGCATGGCGTACCAGAAACGCCTCAGGAGCTGGTGCAACACCGCTGGATCACCGGCAGTGGTCACGGGTTACATCTCGATTTGCATCACCATACGGGCGAAACATTCAAACTACGCCTGGCGGCGGGGCAGGTTGTCAGCGGTAGCATGAACGTGATCCGGGCCTTTACCCGCAATGGCTTGGGGATTTCCGGCCAACCGCTGTATGAAATTGGTGATGAACTGCGCCGGGGGGAATTAATCGCCCTGTTACCGCAGTGGCGGCCAGCGCCATATCGGCTGCATGCGTTGACTCTGGAGCGGGTTCTGCCGGAGAAAACGCGCCAGGCGCTGCACTATTTGCGAGAATATTTTCGCCGTCATGGGGAAAAGCCACTTGCCAATGGCCCCGATGACGTCTTCAATTAGCATGACAACGCAGGAGGACGTGTGGCGCAGCAACTCGAGTTCTTTGACATCCCAAGCCCGTGCCGTGGTATTTGCCAGGCCGATGAGCGCGGCTATTGTCGTGGTTGCCTGCGCAGCCGCGAGGAGCGCTTTGGCTGGATGCAAATGAACGATGTCCAGAAAAAGGACGTTCTGCGCCTGTGTCGCCAGCGTTACCTGCGCTCACTGCGTACCGGCAAGCAGCCAGAAGAGATCCCGCCAGAGCAGCCCTCGCTGTTTTAACTTTATTGCTCATTTTTTCGATCCGCCGCACGTTAAGGCCACTTTTGCGTTTCCTACGGCTTGGGCGCTTGTGTATGCTGGCGTTAACTATTGTCATGAGGTTTAACAATGCTGAATCGTATTAAGCTGGCACCACTTGGGCCCGAGTTCTCACGCATGATTTGCGGCTACTGGCGTTTGATGGAGTGGGGCATGTCACCGCAGCAGTTGCTGACGTTTATCAAGCAACACGTTGAGTTGGGGGTGACCACGGCGGACCACGCGGATATTTATGGTGGTTATGCCTGCGAGCAGGCTTTTGGCGAGGCTATCAAGCTACAGCCTTCGGTGCGTCAGGGGATGGAACTGGTGTCGAAGTGCGGCATCGCCACCACCGCCAAGCCGGGTAACCCAATTGGGCATTACATCACCGATCGCGAGCATATTGTGCACAGCGCAGAGCAGTCATTATCGCACCTGCATACGGACTACCTGGATTTATTGTTGATCCATCGTCCCGATCCGTTGATGGAAGCCGACGAGGTAGCAGAGGCCTTTGTGGCGCTGCATAAAAGCGGTAAGGTGCGCCATTTCGGCGTTTCGAACTTTACGCCAGCACAGTTTTCCTTATTGCAGTCACGTCTGCCGTTCTCTCTGGTGACCAACCAGATCGAAATTTCCCCGATCTATCAGCCAGCGATCCTCGACGGCACCTTGGACCAATGCCAGCAACTGCGTATCAAACCGATGGCCTGGTCTTGTCTGGGGGGCGGGCGGCTATTCAGCGACGCTGAGTTCCAGCCGCTACGTGATGAACTGCAAACGGTGGCACAAGAAATTGGTGCCGAAACCATTGAGCAGGTGGTGTATGCCTGGGTAATGCGTCTGCCTTCGGCACCGCTGCCAATCATCGGCTCCGGCAAGATCGAGCGCGTACGTTCGGCCCTGAAGGCGCAAGAGCTGACCTTGAGCCGCCAGCAGTGGTTCCGCATTCGTAAAGCGGCACTGGGTTACGACGTACCTTAAGTTGAGTTGCAAAGGCTGGCATTGTGCCAGCCTTTGCAACTACTTCATCTGGATAACGCTGAAGGTTTCGTTTTTATACGCTAAGGCGACAACTTGCATCCCTTGGCTTGGCTGCCATGAGGAATCTGGCAACCGTTTGTTAAAGAACGCATTCAGTATTAAAGGGTGGGTGAAGACGAACACTTTGCCCTGGCTAAATTCATATTTTTGACCGATAGCGGACAAGAACTTATCCAAACGATAGGCGGCGATTTCGCCATTTTCGCCTTCATCTGGAGCAACAAAGCGGATCAGGTTATTGGCCGAGAACAGGTTCCTCGCCCCAACTCGCTGCTATAAGCCGCGATAAATCGGGTGGATTGTAGTGTGCGGTGTAATTGCTGTAACGGGAGGAAGGTCACAAAATATTATAACCAGCTCACTGGTGGTTCTGATTAATGGCTAATTGCAACTGTGACAAAATCAATTCGGTATATACTCCCTAAGGACTATAACTATCGCATGGAGATTGAGTGATGAAACGTTATTGGTGTGCGGCATTGGGGTTGATGGCCTGCGGCGTTGCCCAGGCGGCAACGGTTGATGTCGAAATGAATCTGGTGACCGGCCAGGGAATTGGTCAGGACATTGGTAAAATCACAATTAGCGAAACGCCTTACGGCCTGTTGTTCACCCCGCAGTTGAAAGCTTTGCCTGCTGGTGTGCACGGTTTTCACGTTCATGAGAAAGGCAGTTGTGAACCGGGTATAAAAGAAGGCAAGGCGGTAGCCGCATTGGCTGCGGGTGGCCACTTTGATCCTGCAAAAACCGGCAAGCATCTCGGGCCTTATGATGCCAACGGGCATTTAGGCGATTTGCCAGCAATCTATGTCACGGCGGACGGTATGGCTGACACCCAGGTCCTGGCTCCGCGCTTGAAGAAAATCAGCGAAATCGAAGGCAAGGCGCTGATGGTACACGCCGGGGGGGATAACCACTCCGATCAACCCAAACCTCTGGGTGGTGGTGGCGATCGCTTCGCCTGTGGCGTAATCAAATAAATCAGCCGCCCGCGTCAGCCTGGCGTGGGCGCTGTTACCGCTTCCGGTGGAATGATCGCCTGCTGTAACTGCTGCAGTGAGCAGTACAGTCGCCAAATCAAGCCCGCCAAATCACGCGCAGCCTGTTCTGGATGCTGGGCAAGCGCGTTACTCATACGCTGCAACTCCTGCAAGGTGGCGTCCAACGACGCATGCTGCACCCCTTTCTCAGTCATGACTCCCTTCAAACAATGAATACAGACGTCGCGCACGGCGGCCAGCGGGTCTGAACGGGTTTGCCAATCACGCAGTTGCCAAACCACGTGGCTGCAGTTCAGTAGTACTACTCCCCAGCGCAATAGCCAAGTGCGAGCCTCCTGATCCCGGCTTTGATTCAGTTGACTGATGCGGTGATAAATACGCGACTCAAACTGACTTTCGCTTTGCTGCGGTTTCTTACTCAATTGATCGATAAAATCACGGCGTAACGCGCGGATAATCCTTCGGCTTTTGAGTTTGTCCGAACTGGGCCGTAGGATTTGGAACGCCAATCCGGCCAACAGCACGCCGGCAATCTTGGCGAGACTGTCATTGATATAGCCCTGATAATCGTAGCTCGGTGGGTTGGTCACGGCGAGAAACGATCCCATAAACACGATCAACTGACCCCATAGTGGGGCGTAGGGTGGATTTTGCAGTTTCAACATCTGCATCGTGACCAGGGTCGGGAACAGGAAGGCGCAGAACACCCAGAAATCGTCAATCTGGATCATCAGGCCAAACTTCATCACAAAGCAGAAGGCAAACAGCAGGGAAACAGCCTTCAGTAAGGTGGTGATGGATTTGATCGGCGAAGGCGTAGAGGAATAGAGCACGCAACTGATGGCGATCAGCGTCAGCGCAGAGCTACCGGAGTCCCACTGGGTAGTGATCCAATAAGCGCAACCGATCAGGATGCATAAGAAAGTGCGTAGCCCGTTGTAAGCG
The DNA here is from genome assembly GCF_016428815.1 of Serratia sp. ASV30. NCBI lineage: Bacteria > Pseudomonadati > Pseudomonadota > Gammaproteobacteria > Enterobacterales > Yersiniaceae > Serratia > Serratia sp. ASV30. The sequence goes on from NZ_JAELTL010000012.1 coordinate 80,385, forward strand.
GCCTCAACACTGTCGGTATGGCGCGCTAGTGAGGTAACTCGCGGTGGTTCGATATCGCTGACCTGGGTAGCGCTTTCCAGCCGTTGCAGCCAACGGGAACAGCGCAGATAGAGCCAGCAAAAGTGGCGCAGGCGCAGGAAGAAGGCCCGATGGCGGTAATCGGCCGGATCCTGAGGGGCGATGGCGACCAGAATATGAGCCAGCCGGTATTTATCCGTGGTGGGGTCGCGTAATTCATTCAACAATTGCTCCAACACTGCCGCCAGATTCTCCGGGCAATCTGGCCAGTTTAACAACATGCGGCGCAGGCTGGAGATGACGCTGGTGATGCGCAATTGCTGATGCAGCATGTAGTTGAGGATATTGTTTTGTCGGCGCAGCCGGTAATGGCTCCAGAAGGCCTGAATTCTCAGCAGGTTCATGGTCAGGATCTGGCCGATAACGCCCTCGTGGGAGGTACGCATCCGCAGGCTGATTTCCGGTTGCCACAGCATGGCGGCGTGTTCCAGCAGGCGTAAGTGCATGCGGCGTAGCGATACCAGCAAAGTCTCACCATCGGAAGTGCTTGGCAGGATCATCATCATCAGGCCACCGCACAGGATACCGGTGATCACCTCACATACGCGTGCCTGGGTGATATCAAAAATTTGCTGGGTGTCGGTAATATTCACCGTGCCAAACACGATGATCGCGGCGGTATAGCCCGCCAGGGCAAAGGCGTAGGAGACATTGTTCTGGTAGTGGTTGGAAATGTAGGTGCATAGCCCCAACCAACTGGCAATCGACAAGGTGAACAACCAGGGATCGTTCAGGCAACCGGCAATCAGCAGTGAAGCCATGGCACCAAGCAGACTGCCAAAAATGCGGCCAATGCTCTTGCTGATCACGCCGCCAACCGTCGGAAAACTGACGACGGCGGCGGAGGTCAGTGCCCAATAGGGCTCGTCCAGCTGTAAAACGAAGGCGACCCACAACGCCAGGCACATAGCCAGGGTGTTGCGTAGCGCATAGCGCCATTGCCCTGCGGTGGCTTTACCCCAGGGCGAGCGCTTCCATTCAAGAAAGGGCAGGTTCACACATTAATCCTGCTGATGAATTGAAATGGTGCAGGTGGTACCGGCTACCAGAGTCAGGTCGGCTGGAATATCGATCAGCTTGATGCGTACCGGCACCCGTTGTGCCAGGCGTACCCAAGGCACGTTGGGTTTCACATCCATCAGCAAATCACTGCTGCTGTCGGCGCTTTGGTCGTAAATGGCCCGGCCAATGCTTTCGACCACCCCTTGCAGCCGAATATTGCCGTTATACAACACGATATCCGCCTTGCGTCCCTCTCTGATATGTCTGAGCTTGGTCTCTTCGAAATAACCGAGCACATAGAACGAATGGGTGTCTACCAGCGCCACCAACGGCGTTCCTGCGGTGGCGTAGTTGCCGACGCGGGCCTGTAAGTTGGTGATGTAACCGTCGGTAGGGGCATAGATCCGCGTTTTGCTGAGGTTCCATTTGGCCTGTTCCAGATTGGCCTGCGCCGCCTTATACGAGGCTTTCATGGAGGCGGCGGCCAGGTTGGACTCATCCAGATCTTCCGAGGAGATGACGTTACGGGGCAGGCTGCGGCGGCGGGCTGCTTCATGATCTGCCTTGGCCATATCTGCCTGCGCTTTGGCCAGCGCCGCCTCGGCATTGTCCAACGCAATTTGGTAAGGCACGGGATCAATGCTGAAAATCAGGCTTCCCGCAGTAACGAACTGATTATCATGAACGAGTATCTTCTCTAATCTGCCAGAGACTTCCGGGGTAATATTGACGAGTTCAGCTCGAACCTTACCGTCGCGTGTCCAAGGGGATTGCATGTAGTAATTCCATAACCACCAGCCAGCACAGATCGCGATGGCGAAAACAATAACCGTCGAAAAATACTTTAATGTCTTATGCTTCATGAGTTACCAACTCGCTAGGAGCCACAGGGAACCGCTGACGGTAATGACGAAGATGGACAGATCCATCAGCATTGGGTGCCAAATATCACCGGAGTACATCCAGTCGCGTAGCAAGTGATGCACCAGCAACCAGAAGACTAAACCCAGTAAGAAAGCTTTAAATAGAGGTGGGAAATAAAGCGATGCACCTAGCACCAGATCGGGCAGTGGTGACGCAGTATGGAGCCAAGTCGTATTCACGTTAGCAATCCCGATGAGTGAATATGAAGGATGTTTGCATAGAGGATAACCAATTACCGATAAAAATGTGTCTATTTTTGCGATTTGGATTATATACATTTGTGTTTTTAATGTTAATTAACCAAAATGGGCTACACTTTGGGGAGTAATGTTAGCATGCTAACTATAAGGAGGGGGAAGTGGAATCAACGTTAGGTTCAGATTTAGCACGATTAGTTCGTGTTTGGCGTGCGCTGATCGATCATCGGCTAAAGCCGTTGGAGCTTACACAAACGCATTGGGTGACATTGCACAATATCAACCGATTACCGCCTGAACAGTCGCAAATCCAATTGGCAAAAGCGATCGGTATTGAGCAACCTTCATTGGTCCGTACCTTGGATCAACTGGAAGAAAAAGGGTTGATCACCCGTCACACCTGCGCTAACGATCGACGTGCCAAGCGCATCAAATTGACCGAGGCGGCAGAGCCGATTATTCGTGAGGTGGATAGTGTGATCACGTCAACCAGAGGCGAAATTCTCAGCGGTATCTCGGCAGAAGAAGTAAGACTTTTAGTTGGTCTGATTAGCAAGCTGGAACAGAACATCATCGAACTGCAAGAAAAACAATAAATCCAGCGACTTTTTTTATTATGCTTAGTCACAGCAACAAACAGAAACCGGAGGCCCAGGGGCCTCCGGTTTTGCATTCAGGCAAGGACGTTACAGTGGAGAAACGGTAACTGTACTGCCATTTTGCGCCATACGAACGCGCTGGCCTGGGCTGAATTTAGTCGACCCGGCTTTCTGTACCACCACGATATTTTCTTTATTATCGGTTTTGATTTCCAGCTCCCAGGCGTTGCTACGGCTAGCTGCGCTACCGACGCTGTCGCCTACCACACCACCGGCTACGGCGCCCGCTGCGGTTGCCAGGCTACGGCCAGTGCCGCCACCAATGGTATTCCCCAGGAATCCACCCAGGACTGCGCCGCCGATGGTGCCAAGCATGCTTGAGCCTTCACCGCCCTGAATTTGCACCGGGCGTACGGACACCAAGGTCCCAAAGGTCACGGTTTGTACCTGTTTGGCCTGAGAGGCGGAATAGACATCACCGGACGCGGTTTGGTTTGCACAGCCCGCCAGTGTGACTGAGGCGAGAGCGACAACAAGAAGACGCTTGATCATATAAAGCTCCTGCAGTTGGTAATCCAGATCTGGGAGATAGGCCCAAACCAAGTTCTATAAATATTACAGCAATTATGGTTGAATCGGTTTGAAATCATCCATGAGCTGCCTCTGTAATACAGCTTAGCTTTCCTCTGTTCAACCAATAATAAACGGTGGTTTAGCTTTATGACAGAACTGAAAACAAATAATCGGCGCTTTAACCCCGCGGATTGTTGAATATATAACCAATTCTCGGCATAAAATAAACAACTTCGCTCACAGGCCGTAAAAAAGACATCATAATTCATGGCGTTAATCGCACAATTCTGGTCTATTTAAAGGGTGAAAACGGTTGCAACCTGGAAAGGGTAAAGGATAGTGCTGATGAAGTCAGGCCGCTATATTGGTGTTATGTCTGGCACCAGTCTGGATGGGATCGACGTGGTGCTTGCCGCGATCGATGAACGTATGGTGGCGCAACAGGCAAGCTATAGCCACCCAATGCCGATCCAACTGAAAAAAGATATTTTGGGGATGTGCCAAGGGCAGCAGACCACGCTTTCTGCCGTAGGACGGTTGGATGCGCAGTTGGGCACGCTGTTCGGTGAAGCGGTGCAGGGGCTGTTAAAGCAGACCGGTATTCCGGCCCATGAAATCACCGCCATTGGCTGTCATGGCCAAACGGTATGGCATGAGCCGGAGGGCGAGACACGTTTTTCGATGCAGCTTGGGGACAATAACCGGGTGGCGGCATTGACCAATATCACTACCGTGGGGGATTTTCGCCGCCGTGATATGGCCTATGGTGGCCAAGGGGCGCCTTTGGTTCCCGCGTTTCATCAGGCTTTGTTGGCTCACCCGACCGAGCGCCGTATGGTGCTGAATATTGGTGGCATCGCCAACCTGTCACTGTTACTGCCCGGCGCACCGGTGCGCGGTTTTGATACCGGGCCGGGGAATATGCTGCTGGATGCGTGGGTATGGCGCCATCGCTCGAAACCTTTCGATAAAGATGGCCTTTGGGCGATGGAAGGGCGCGTTTGCTTACCGCTATTGCAGCAGATGTTGGCCGACCCTTATTTCGCCTTACCGGCACCGAAAAGTACCGGCCGAGAATATTTCAATATCAGTTGGCTGGAAAAACAGCTGGCGACGTTGCCGGGGTTAACGCCGGTGGATGTGATGAGCACGCTGGTGGAACTGACCGCCACCACCATTAGCGAGCAGGTGATGCTGGCTGGGGGCTGTGAGCGGCTGCTGGTCTGCGGTGGTGGTGCCCGTAATCCACTGTTGATGGCGAGAATGTCCGCTTTGCTGCCGGGTACCGAGGTGGCAACCACCGATCACTTTGGCGTCAGTGGAGATGACATGGAGGCGTTGGCTTTTGCCTGGCTAGCATTCCGGACCCTTTCCGGTCTGCCGGGAAATCTGCCTTCAGTTACCGGTGCCAGTTGTGAAACGCTGCTAGGTGGGATTTATCCGGTTTTGCCGTTGGGCCGCCGCTAGCTCTGTTAGGATAAGGAAAGGGTACATATCTTAAGGAGCACCTGATGAAAAAAATAGTGATGGTTGCCGGAGTTCTCGTGTTGGCGGGTTGCAGCTATGTGGTCCCACAAAAAAGCGAAACGTTGCACTATCAATGTGGAACGACGCCGCTTACCGTGGAACTCAATGGTGAAGAGAGCACGGTCAGCTTCCTGATGGACGGCGAACAACTGAAGCTGAAACAGGTGCTGGCGGCGTCCGGTGCCAAATACAGCGACGGTAAATACACCTTCTGGTCGAAAGGGCCAAACGCCTTTGTCGAGCGCAATGATAAAGTGATCATGAGCGACTGCGTGCTGGCTCAAGACGCTAACCACGCTTAATACCGCGCCATTGAAGCCTGAGGCAGGTGGGAGTTGTGCAGGTTAACCGACCGTCGAGCGCAGAGATGCGCGATACGAGCCCCCATGTATGGATTGACGGCGTGTCGGCGTTCTGCACGACCCTCACTTGTTGCACTATCGGGGCGCAGCAATTTGCTAGCAGAATGATTGAGATCCTGCTGCTACAGGCGCAGAATATGACAACGAATTTACCGCTTGGTTGCTAATCCAGATGACTGATAATAATGAGTTTGATGTGGCGGATCTGCGCCGTGAATATACCCGTGGCGGGCTACGCCGTAACGATCTGACCGCCAACCCCCTGGATTTGTTCGAACGCTGGCTCAAACAGGCTTGTGAGGCGCGTTTGGCCGATCCTACCGCCATGTGTGTCGCTACCGTGGACGAGCAGGGGCAGCCTTTCCAACGCATCGTGCTGCTAAAGCACTTCGATGATCAGGGCCTGGTGTTTTATACCAACCTGGGCAGCCGCAAAGCGCAACAGCTGGCGCAAAACCCGCATATCAGCCTGCTGTTCCCGTGGCATATGCTGGATCGCCAGGTGATCTTCCTCGGCCAGGCCGAGCGGCTATCGACGCTGGAAGTGATGAAGTATTTCAACAGTCGGCCCAAAGACAGCCAGATCGGCGCTTGGGTGTCGCAGCAGTCAACGCGCATCTCCGCTCGTGGCATCCTGGAAAGCAAATTCCTCGAACTGAAGCAAAAATTCCAGCAAGGCGAGGTGCCATTGCCCAGTTTTTGGGGTGGTTTCCGCGTGAAATTTGACTCCGTTGAGTTCTGGCAAGGGGGCGCACACCGGTTGCACGACCGTTTCCTGTATCAACGCGAGGGAAATGACTGGATAATTGACCGACTGGCACCTTGATAGACGGAAAATCCCCCTTAAGCGCTGGCACTGATGCCGCTGGCGCTTTATTCTATGCGCTACCCCGAATTTTGTGATTTTCGCCAATGGGCGAAGGCCGTGTACCGGCAAAGGTGCATTCGTTTATACATGGAGAAATTGATGGCTAGCATCAACCTGATTCAACAACTGCAAGAGCGGGGCCTGGTGGCTCAAGTGACGGACGAGGAAGCGTTAGCAGAGCGACTGGCGCAAGGGCCAATTGCACTGTATTGCGGCTTCGATCCGACCGCTGACAGCTTGCATTTGGGCCATCTGGTGCCTCTGCTGTGCCTGAAGCGTTTCCAACTGGCCGGCCATACGCCGGTAGCGTTGGTAGGTGGCGCGACCGGTATGATCGGCGACCCAAGCTTTAAAGCCGCCGAACGCAAACTCAACACCACGGAAACGGTCAACGAATGGGTCGAGAAAATCCGCAAGCAGGTTTCTCCGTTCCTCGATTTCGACTGTGGCAGCAATAGCGCCATTGCGGCCAACAACTACGATTGGTTTGGCGGCATGAACGTGCTGACCTTCCTGCGTGACATCGGTAAACACTTCTCGGTTAACCAGATGATCAATAAGGAAGCGGTCAAGCAGCGCCTGAACCGTGATGATTCCGGGATCTCCTTCACCGAGTTTTCCTACAACCTGCTGCAAGGGTTCGACTTCTCCGAGCTGTATAACCGCCATCAGGTGGAGTTGCAGATCGGTGGCTCCGACCAGTGGGGCAACATCACCTCGGGTATCGACCTGACTCGCCGCATGCACCAGAAACAGGTGTTCGGCCTGACGGTGCCGTTGATCACCAAGTCAGACGGTACCAAGTTTGGTAAAACCGAAGGTGGCGCGGTATGGCTGGCTCCGGAAAAAACCAGCCCGTACAAATTCTACCAGTTCTGGATCAACACCGCGGATGCGGACGTTTATCGCTTCCTGAAGTTCTTCACCTTCCTGAGCATTGAAGAGATTAATGCGCTGGAAGAAGAAGACAAGAACAGCGGTAAAGCGCCGCGCGCTCAGTATGTGCTGGCAGAAGAAGTGACCGGTATGGTGCATGGTGCTGAGGGTTTGGCCGCGGCGAAACGTATCACCCAGAGCCTGTTCTCTGGCGCACTGCACGAAATGACCGAGGCGGACTTTGCGCAGTTGGCTCAGGATGGCATGCCAACCATCAAGCTGGAGAACGATGCAGATCTGCAACAGGCGCTGGTAAATGCAGAACTGGTCCCTTCTCGCGGGCAGGCTCGCACCATGATCGGTTCCAATGCGGTGACCATCAACGGTGAGAAGCAATCCAACCCGGAATATCTGTTTACCGACAGCGATCGCCTGTTTGGCCGTTACACGCTGCTGCGTCGCGGCAAAAAGCATTACTGCCTGGTTGACTGGAAATAATCTGTTTTGATACTGACAAGGGGCCCAATGTGGCCCCTTTCTTTTATTCAGGCTTTAAAGACCTTCGGCACTCAACGTCGCTGCCACCGCTGGGCGAGCCGCTACGCGATCGAAATAAGCCGTCAGGTGCGCGTGCTTAGTGAGATCAAACTGTAACGCCTTCGCCCAACGCAACACGGTGAACAGATACGCATCCGCCACGCTGAAACGCTGTCCCAACAGGTAATGCTGTTTTTCCAGCACCGAGTCCAGGTAGCTGAACTGGCTAGCCAGCTTATCGCGGGCAATCGCTTTGTATTCGTCCGGCGTCTTCGGGTTAAACAGCGGGCTGAAGCCTTTGTGCAACTCGGTGGCCACATAGTTCAGCCATTCGATCGCATGATAGCGAGAAAGCGTGCCAGCGGCCGGGATCAGGTTACGATCCGGTACGCGATCTGCCAGGTATTGCACAATCGCCACGCCTTCGGTCAGCAGGCTGCCATCGTCAAGTACCAACGCCGGGACTTGCCCCTTTGGGTTGATCGCCAGATAGTCGGCACCACTTTCGGTTTTCTTGTGTGCTAAATCGACTTTCTCTGCGGTGAAATCCAGCCCGGCCTCACGTAATACGATGTGAGGGGACAGGGAACAGGCGCCAGCTTTATAGAACAATTTCATCGAAAACTCCTTGATGGTGATGAAGGACAGGCAGGTTTAACTTCCCATCCTAGTCCTAGGCCGGAAAAATTACAGCGGTTTTGCCAACAATATTTTATTACTCCGCCAGAGTGAGTGGTTGCAACTGCGCCAGTAAATCGGCGATCTGCTGCTGCAATGCCTGTGGCGCGGTTTGCATTGGGGAGCGAAGCTCGTTTTTTATCAGTCCCAACTGAGATAGCGCCGCTTTAACCGGGCCCGGGTTCGGGTAGCTGAACATCTGTTGGATCATTGGCAGCAGGGTATAGAAATTGCTGCGTGCGGCAGCCAGATCGCCTTGCGCGACTTGTTCCACCAGAGCAACAAAGCGTTCCGGGTGCAGGTGTGCCGCAGCGGAAATTGCGCCACTGCCACCCAGGCACAGCGTGGTCAGGATCAGATTGTCTTCGCCGGTCAGCACGTCGATCTCGCCGTCATGGATCAGCGCCATGGTGGCCTCGGGGCAGCCGCCACAATCTTTGATCGCCTTGATTTGCGGGTGGCGGGCGAGTTGCCTCAGCGTTGCCAACTCAAAAGTTGCTCCGGTGCGATAAGGCACGTTATATAAAATCACTGGCACGCGAGAGGCATCGGCAAGGCGGGTAAAATACTCCACCAGGCCCGTCTGCGAAGGGCGAATATAATATGGGGCGGGGATCAGCACACCGGCGATATCGCGCTGGTTGATGGCCTGCTGCATCTGCAAGGTGCTAGCCATGTTATTCCCGGAAAGGCCCATGACCACCTGGTGGGCTGGCACCACCTCGAGCACGGCATCCAGCACCGCCAGCTGTTCTTCTTTGCTCAGGGCCGCGGCTTCGCCGGTCGAACCGCAGACCACCACGCCAGCGACGCCTTTGGCGATCAGATACTGAGCCAGCTTTTTGACTGCTGGGAAATCAACGTCGTCATGATTGAATGGGGTAACCAGTGCTACCCAAATACCGGAAAATGAAGCCATGTAAAACTCCTGCTGCGTGACCGACTAGGAGTCAGATGAAAAAACCAGAAAGGAGTATCGCGTTGCACACCATCCAGTCAGCTCATCTGACGGGACAGCGCGCCCCGGTCAAATGAGCGGCTGTTTCTTCGAGGTAAGCGCCAAAGCTTCACCCACGGTCAACGCGGTTTGCTGCGGTGTGGCCTGTTGGATGAAAGGGGACATGGCGATCTCATAACCTGTGAATGTCACCCGATAGTGGACAGGCCACGGTCAGCTGTCAATGGATAACCAGATGATAATAGGGATATTAATAATAGTTGGGTGCAGATGAGTTTGGCTTATCAAACAGAGACCCCGCTAAAGCGGGGTCTGTGATCAACGATGTGGGCGCGTGCTGATGGAGGCAGTCCAACTGAAGGTGGCACCTGTTGGCTGTGCCCGGTTGGCTTTGCGTTCTGCGCGGGTCGCTTTGGCAATCTTTTCACGTGCGGCCATAATGCGATCGATGGCTTCGTCTTTAATTCTATTATGTTCGGAGTTGGTCAACTGGCGCTCGAGGTTTTTGCTTGCTCTGTCCAGATCGGTCTTTACTTCACGTTGTTCGCTTTCTGTCATCTCTTTCAGCGTTAGTCTCTTCATTTTGGCAACCTGTGTTGTGAAGTTGACTTTCAGTGTACAGCATTTATGGCAAAGATATTGCTCTGTAGTTATCAATGTGCTGATCAAACTTCTTCCAGCAGCTCGCTGAGAAAGCGGCGCATGCGTTCGGTGCGTAATGCCGCCATCCTTCGGCCTGCCGCAGTCTGAAACCCTTCCTGTAGTTTGAACAGCTTGGTTTCGAAGTGATCCAGAGTGAATCGCTTGTCATCATACTGGCGCTGTTGCGCCAGCGGGTCGGCGGCATCATAGAGGGCGCTACGCATGCGGCCACCGATGTAGAAGCAGCGGGCAACGCCGATCATGCCAATCGCATCCAGCCTGTCGGCATCCTGCAGGATTTTGGCCTCCAGCGTTTGTGGGGGAATAGCGGCGGAAAAACTGTGTGCCTCGATCGCGTGCGCAGCCTTGTTGATATCCACATTAGACCAACCAAGGGTTGCCAGCGCGATGCTGGCTTTTTCTGCCGCCATGCGGGAGGCCAGATGACGCTGAGGGGAGTTTTTCTCTACCGCAACGCAGTCATGCAGCAATACGGCGGCACACAGAATTTGCTGGTCTCCTCCTTCATCCTGACTGATTTGGCAAATATTTTTCCAAACGCGGTGCAGGTGGGCCACATCATGCGAACCATCATCCCCCTCTAGCGTCAGCGGCAGTAACGCTTGGGCTAATGCCTGAAATGGGGAGAAGGGGTGTAACAGCTCTGGGGAGACGGTTGAAGAATGCACAAATCGATCCTTATCAATAGGCTGGAAGTGAAGAGAGATTACTCGTTGCGAGAGTTGCCGTATTTGTTGTCGTACTCGCGCCGATAGCCGCGCGCCTTATTGCGATCGCGGATCCATAGATAGCCGCAAACCAGTGCCACCAGGGTGGAAAATGAAACATTACGCATATCCCGGTCATAATAAAACACCAACACTGCATCCAGTGCCCCCACCAAAGCAATCCACTTATACATGTGCGACTGCCGCCGCGTTTCGGCGTTAAGGCGTTTCAACTGTCTGGCTTCATGCAAAACCGGCTTTTGCTGCATAGTCACTCATCATCAATCAGTCCAGTTGCTAAATTAGCAGATTATTCCCGACAGCGTCATAGCGGATAAGGGCTGTTATGTCACTTTCTGCATCGGTTTAAAAATCATGCGCTGACGGATTGAAATCGGCCAAAAACATGATAGGTTATTTATTCACTATTTCCGGTTTTATATTCAGTGGGTGGCGATGATTGTCAGAACCTGGCACGGCTGCGTGCCGCTACAACATCGGCAAGGATTTGCCGATCATTTGCATGTCACAGGCGTCAAGCATGCTAAAGAGATTGCGGGCAACCGTGGGGCTTTTGTCAGGCAAGAGGTGCAGGGAGACTATGCACATTTCTTTCTGGCAACCTATTGGACCTCACTAGAGGCCATCAAGTGTTTCGCCGGTGAAGCCTATCAGGTAGCGGTAACTTATCCGGATGATGAAGCCTTCGCGCTGATCTCCGATCCTTACGTGTTTCACCATCAGGTGGATGAAATCGTCGAGCTTTAACCTCGATTCAACGTTATGCAGGGGATTATGATGAACAGCAAAACAGTACGCCCAGAAGAGATCGTGCAACAGCAGCTTGATGCCTACAATGCCCGTGATATCGACGCTTTTATGGCCTGCTGGGCCGACGATGCGCTGTATTATCAGCATCCTGATACGTTGCTTGCCCGTGGTAAAGGAGAAATTCGTGAGCGTCATATTGCCCGCTTCCAAGAGCCTAGCCTTTACGGTGAGCGTATCAAACGTATGGTGGTAGAGAATTTGGTGATCGACCAAGAGGTGGTCACGCGCAATTTTCCACAGGGACGCGGGAAGATGGACGTCATTGCCATCTATGAGATTGAGCAGGGTAAGATCGCCAAGGCCTGGTTTAAGATTGGGCCTTGTGAACTGGATGAGGGCGCATTATAGCGCCCCTGATTTACAGTGCCAAAATGGCTTCGATCTCGACGTTGAGATCTGGCGAAAACAGGGCGCTGACGGCAACCAGAGAACTGGCAGGAAGCGCACCGTCCAGATAGTCGAACAGAACGTCACGGATGGCCGCCAGGTCGGTTATATCGGTCAGAAAAACGGTGATCTTGATCAGTGATTTAAGATTGGTGCCCTCGCTGGCAGCAACGGCCGCAAGCTGTTCCAGTATGGCGCGAGCCTGGTCTTGTACCGTTTGCCCTTGGGCTTCGGTGGCAAAGGCGGTCAGGCCAGAGACGTACAGCGTATCGGCGTGGCGTACCGCGTGCACATAGGGCCCACCCGGCTTAGGTAATTTTGTATAGTTGGTACGTTTGAGTAATGACATGATGACCCCAGGAGATGACCAAGAGCACGCACTCATCAGCGCGTGCAGCCGAAATTTTTGCAGGATGCTGCCTGATAATACTATCATCTCAGGCAGTCATTTCCGCAATAAGGGTGCATAAGGGTGATCAACCAGGCATTTATTCCTTATCTGCAACGTTGGCAACTTGAGCCAGACGGTCCAGCGTTTGAAACCCACAGCAGCCTGTTGATGCCGGTACGCTATCAAATGATGCCCGCAATGCTGAAAATTGCCCGCGAACAGGAAGAAAAATTTGGCGGGTTGCTGATGTGCTGGTGGCGTGGGGAAGGTGCTGCGCTGGTATTGGCCTGGCATGATGACGGCATTTTGCTGGAAAGGGCCATGGGGCCGTTGTCATTGTCACAGCTGGTACGCAACGGTGAAGACCAACGGGCAACCGCTATTCTGTGTCAGGTCATTGCCCGATTGCATGCGCCACGAGATGAACCTTACCCCGAATTGATCCCCTTGCATCAGTGGTTTAATGCCTTATGGCCTGCAGCGCAGGCCCATGGAGGCATGCTGCGCTTGAGTGCCACCGCGGCAGCAGAGCTGCTGACCAGCCCACGGGATCAGGGAGTGTTACATGGAGATATTCACCATGACAACGTGCTGGATTTTGCCGAACGCGGTTGGTTAGTGATCGATCCCAAGCGTCTGTATGGCGAGCGTGGATTTGATTACGCCAATATCTTCTGCAATCCCAATTACGGTGTCGCCACCGACCCCGATATCTTCCATCGTCGTGTTGAACAGGTTTGCTCGCTGGCTGGATTGGAACGTTGCCGCCTGCTGCAGTGGATCCTCGCCTGGGCGGGACTTTCCGCAGCCTGGTTTTTGGAGGATGGTGAGCAAGCGGATATCGATTTCCGCGTGGCAGAACTGGCAGCGCGTGCCCTGGGTATCGCGCTGCCGCAGGGCGATAACGGATTTATCCTGCCAACCGTTGAGAGCCAATAGCGAGATTCAAGGCATTTTGCGCCGTGGTAATGAGAAAATAGCGTAAGCCAGCACGCCGCCAATCAGCCCCCAGAACGCAGCCCCCACGTTTAACAACGTCAGCCCGGAAGCGGTGATCAGAAAAGTGATCACCGCAGCATCCCGCTGTTTATCATCCTGGAGTGCGCGTTGCAAACTACCGGCAATGGTGCCTAATAACGCCAGCCCTGCGATGGTATGGATCAAGGTTACCGGCAGCGCGCTGAACAGCATGCCGATGGTACCGCCGAACACCCCCGCTAACAGATAAAAGCCACCGGCGGCCACGGCAGCCATATAACGGCGCTTGGGATCGGGATGAACGTCCGGCCCCATACAGATGGCGGCGGTGATGGCCGCAATACACACCGTGAAGCCGCCGAAGGGCGCCAGCACCAGAGCCGTCAGGGCGGTCCAACTGATTAATGGTGAAGTGGGGACGTCATACCCGCCAGCCTTGAGAGTGGCGATGCCAGGCGCGTTCTGCGAGGCCATCGTCACGACAAAGAAAGGAATACCTATGCCCAGCAATGTCGACAGCGTGAAGTGCGGAGCGATAAATTCCGGCTTGGCGAAGGACAGCGTTTGTTGGGTGAAATGGATGTTACCCTGTAACGCTGCGATGATCAGCCCAGCAAGCAACGTTAGAACGATCCCGTAACGCGGCAGATAGCGGCGGGTGAACAGATACACCAGGCACATACCGGCGCTGAGTGAAAAATTGATCTGCAAGGAAGCAAAGGCATCCAACCCGAAGCGGAGCAATATTCCGGCCAGCATCGCTGCCGATATGGCCTGCGGGATATGGTTCATCAACCTGGCAAACAGGCCGGTGACACCACACAGCAGGATCAGCCCGTTGGCAAAAATAAATACCCCGATGGCCTCATTGAGCGGGGTTCCAGGCAAACTGGTGACCAGCAACGCGGCACCGGGCGTCGACCAGGCGGTGAGGATTGGCGTACGGTAATAGAGCGAGAGCCCCAACGAAGTGATACCCATACCTAGACCAAGCATGCTCAGCCAGCCGCCAATTTGTATCGGGCTGGCACCCGCAGCTGCAGCGGCCTGAAAGATAATCGCTGCAGAACTGGTGTAGCCTACCAGCACGGCGACAAAACCGGCAACGATGGCAGAAAAGGAGATATCACGTAATGAGAGTGCTAGACGCATAACCGCTCCCGAGTAGTGTGCGTTATAACGGTCGAATTGACGGAGCATAGCATCGTGCGTTATAGCGCACAAGAGGCTATAATCACCGCAGGTTTTTCAGGAGAATAGTTATGCAGGATCTTGCCAGCCATTTGGCGCAAACGCTGAAGTCATTACGTACGCAACGCGGTTGGAGCCTTAATCAGGCTGCCGAAAATACGGGCGTCAGCAAGGCGATGCTGGGGCAGATCGAACGGGGTGAATCCAGCCCAACGGTGGCGACCTTATGGAAAATTGCTACCGGGTTTAACGTGGCTTTCTCTGCCTTTCTGGAAACGGCGCCGCTGCAGCCGGCGGCTATGCTGCATCGACATGGTGAGTTGCCCATCTTCCATCAAGACAATGCCGACCTGCGTGTGGTGCCGCTTTTCCCATTCGACCGCCAACTGGGTTTTGATATGTTTGTGATCGACTTGGCTCCTGGCGCGCTCAGTGAATCCTCGGCTCATGAGCCGGGCGTGATTGAACATGTCATTGTCATCAGTGGCCAACTTGAACTGGCGATTAACGGCGAGTGGCATAGCCTTGCCAGCGGCGAAGCCATGCGTTTCCGGGCGGATTGCCCACATGCGTATCATAATGCCAGCGCGGAGCCGGTACGTATTCACGACTTGATCCATTACCCACTGGTTTAAACCGGATTTTATCGCAGCAGTGAATTTTGACGTGCTAAGTCGAAAACGTGTCAACGCTATTCAGGACGGGTCACATCATAAAAAAACGCCGAAGCTAGGCTCCGGCGTTTTTGAGATCAGGTTACAGCAGAGATTACAGTGCAGCAGCTTTCGCTTTTGCTGCCGTATCTTCTGCGGTATCCAGCGTCATGCGGTACAGCTTCGGCGCGGTCAGCATCATCAGTACGGCGATCACCGCCGTAGCGATACCAATCTGCATAAACACGTGGCTATAGATAGCCAAAGAAGCATGCGCATCGTTGATGTCGCTTGGGACGGCGGTCAGACCCGCGACCTTACCGGCGATCAGCGCGGCGGCGGCGGTGGTCAGGAACCAGGAACCCATGATAAAGCCCATCAGGCGCTGTGGTACCAACTGGGCGACCATGGCCAAGCCCAGACCAGAGATCATCAACTCACCGATACTCTGCAGCGCATAGCTCAAGATTAGCCAGTTAACGGACACGATGCCCTGGTCGTTGGCGAAGCTTGCGCCCCACGGCAGCACCAGGAACGCCCCGGAACACAGGATCATGCCGAAGGCAAACTTGTGCGGCATTGGCAGACGATCGCCCATCTTGTTATACAGCGCGGCGAGAATAGGGCTGGCCATCATGATCCAGAACGGGTTCAGTGCCTGATACTGCTCTGGCTCAAAAGCGATCCCTAGAATATTGTGCTCAACGTTGTGGATAGCAAAGAAGTTCAGTGAGGTTGGCATTTGGCTGTACAACACGAAGAACACTACTGCTTCGAGCATCAGCAGGAAGGCCACGATCATTTTACGACGTGCGGCGCCGTGTAAGGCGAAGGTTTCCTTGGCGAACACGATGACGATACCCACAGAGATGATAGCCAGTGCCCAGCGCGCGATAATCTGGTTGTGCAGCAACCAGCTGGAAATGGCGATCAACGCCACTACACCAACGATCACCATCAGCAGTTTTTTGACCTGCAGGGGCTTAAAGTCAGGTTTTGAACCGTATTGCTTAACCCAGCCGTGGCACATCATAAAGTTGACCAAGGTGATCAGCATCCCCACCACGCTCAGTGAGAAGGCGACGCTCCAGCCATATTTGGCCGCTAGCCATGGGGTTGCCAGCATGGAGAAGAATGAGCCGATGTTGACGGACATATAGTACATGGTAAATGCACCGTCCAAACGCGGATCGTCTTTCTCATAGCAGGTAGATAGCAGGGAAGAAGGGTTGGCTTTAAACAGACCGCTACCCACGGCGATGGTGGCCATCCCCAGGTAAACCCAGAAGATATCATGACCAGAATAGGCCACCATGGCGTAACCGGCGGCCAGCACGATGGCCCCCAAGACGATCACCCGCTTGGAGCCAAGAACTTTATCACCCAACCAGCCGCCAATGGCCACGAAACCGTACACCAGCGCGCTGAATGAGGAGAACAGCGTAATCGAGTCGGCTTCACTCAGGCCAAGCATCTTGACCAGATAGACCGCCATGATGCCTTGCAGACCGTAGTAGCCGAAACGTTCCCAGAGTTCAATCGAGAAGATCAGGTAGAAGGCCTTAGGTTGCTTAAACGCGTTAAGGCTAATGTTTTCCGAAGAATTGTTGTTTGCAGTTGACACTGGTACCTCTGGTTTTTTCACTACCCGTATTGTCAGGACGGGAAATAGCAGAATGTGATGCAGGGCTGCACACTTCTGCATTGTTATAGGATGAATGCCGGCGGTTAATGTTCACTATCTTTGTCAACGTGGCAAGCTTTTTGACATGTTCTGTTACATATAACATAGGCAACGCTATGCAACTATGTTGCAAATGTTATGCAGTATTAACGTTTGCGATTATTAAATTTGCCGAGTTTTTGTTTTGATTAAAAGCTATCCTGAATTAATTTAGTTATATCTTCTGCTATTTAATCCATATCCAGTCCATACCAATGCACATGATTGATTAGGCCTTGGTTTGTTGTGCATAAATTGGGTTATGCAAAATATCTGAAAATGAACGGATCGGTAGTGAGGTTTGTAAATGAGATGTGATCGTCAAGACGTGAGGTTAACCACAATTTTTGACTAATTTTGCGGTTGAAAATATCTGAAACAGCGAGTTTGTAGGGTAATCCCGGGTTCCACCAAGGTTAATGCTGCTTGAAGTCACATTTTTGATAAAAAACCGGAGGGAAGAGTCGCGGACACGGAGCGCCGTGCCCGGCAGGCTCAGTTTAGCGGATAGACCTTCTCTTTAAACTCGCACAGGTCTTCGATAATGCATGAACCACAGCGCGGTTTACGGGCGATACAGGTATAGCGACCATGCAGGATAAACCAGTGATGGCAGTCGACTTTAAACTCGGCGGGAACCACTTTCAGCAGCTTTTCCTCTACCTGCTCCACGTTTTTCCCTGGGGCGAAGTGGGTGCGGTTACAGACGCGGAAGATATGGGTATCAACAGCAATGGTTGGCCAACCGAAGGCCGTGTTCAACACCACATTGGCCGTTTTGCGCCCCACGCCGGGCAGGGCTTCGAGTGCCGCGCGATCTTCCGGTACTTCACCGTCATGCTTTTCCAGCAGGATACGGCAGGTTTTAATCACGTTCTCGGCTTTGCTGTTAAACAGGCCGATGGTTTTGATGTACTCTTTGACGCCGTCTACCCCTAACGCCAGCATGGCCGCTGGCGTGTTGGCAACCGGATAGAGCTTGGCCGTGGCCTTGTTAACGCTAACGTCGGTTGCCTGAGCGGAGAGCAGCACGGAAATCAACAGCTCAAAAGGGGTGGTATACACCAGCTCGGTGGTCGGATGCGGGTCGTTATCCCGCAAGCGGGTCAGGATCTCCAGGCGTTTCTCTTTATTCATAGCGCTTTCTCTACGTGTCCCTGTTCCATGTTAGGTTCAACTGTCAAAGCCTTGGCTTTACGCGCCTTCATTTTTTCGTCAATCAGATATTTGGTTGCCAGCATCAACCCCAGACCGATAAAGGCACCCGGTGGCAGCATGGCCAGCAGGAAAGGGGTGTCGAAATGGACAATCTCAATGCGCAGCACCTTGGCCCAACTGCCCAGCAGCAGGTCAGCGCCATCAAATAGCGTACCGTTACCAATCAGCTCGCGTAGTGAGCCCAGCACAAACATGGCGCTGGTGGCACCAAGGCCGATGGCCATACCGTCGATCAAGGCCAGTCCTACCGGTTTTCGCGCCGCTACTGCTTCAGCCCGGCCCACCACGATGCAGTTGGTGACGATCAGCGGGATAAATATCCCCAACGATTGATACAGGCCAAAAGCGTAGGCGTTGATCAGCATTTGCACGATACTCACCGCGGCAGCAATGATCATCACATAAATGGGAATGCGGACCTCGCTCGGGATCCAACGGCGCAGGGCGGAAATGGAACCGTTGGTAATGGTCAGCACCAGCGTGGTGGCTAGCCCAAGCCCCAAGGCGTTGGTGGCAGTTGACGTTACCGCCAGCAGCGGACACAGCCCCAATAATTGGACTAACGCAGAGTTGTTTTTCCACAACCCCTGTACGATTAACTCTTTGGCTTCACTCATTCGCTGGCTCCGCAGGCAGGCAAGGTATCCAGTTTAGGCGGCAGCGTCTCCATAAACAACGCTGTACGACGCACGGCGTTGACCACGGCTCGCGGGGTGATGGTGGCCCCAGTGAACTGATCAAACATCCCGCCGTCTTTCTTCACTGCCCAACGTTTGTCATCCGGGCCGTCGATCTTTTTACCGCTGAAGAAGGTGATCCAGTCGGTGATACGTAATTCGATTTTGTCGCCTAGCCCGGGCGTTTCGTGATGTTCTATCACGCGGGTTCCCAATACCGTGCCGTTAAAATCGGCCCCGACCAGCAGTTGGATCGCCCCAGAATAACCGTCTGGCGCGGTCGTTTCCAACGCGGCGGCCACCAGTTGACCATTCTTGCGGGCCAGATACAGAGGGTGCGGCGCGCCGTTGCCTAACGCCGGATCGCTGACCAGCAGGCATTCGCTCTGCATATCGTTGTCATAATGTTCCGGCGGGACGACCTGGTCCAGCAGCGCTTTTTGTTGCAACGCGGCCTGGTGGGCAATGGTAGTTTTGGTTAACTGGTACACCACGGCGGTCAGGCCGGTGGTGACCGCGGCAAACACGGCCAGTGTGGTGCCATGCTTTCTCATGGAATTAAGCATATTGACTCCTCAACGGTGGCCATACACGCGTGGCTGCGTGTAGTGATCGATCAACGGTACGGTAATGTTGGCTAGCAGTACGGCAAAGGCTACCCCGTCGGGATAACCGCCATATACGCGGATCAGCCAGACCAGCAAGCCAACCAGGCCGCCGTATATCAGCCGCCCTTTGGGCGTGGTAGAGGCACTGACCGGGTCGGTGGCAATAAAGAAAGCCCCGAGCATAGTGGCCCCGGAAAACAGGTGGATCAGCGGGGAAGCCTGATGGGCGGGATCTAACGTCCAGGCTACTCCTGAGCACAGGGCAATGACGGCCAACATGCTGAACGGGATTTGCCAGTGGATCAGCTTACGGCCCAGCATAAACAGGCCGCCGAGCAGGAAGCCCAGGTTAATCCACTGCCAGCCGATACCGGCCAGGGTGCCGCCGAACAGTGGTTGCTGGAGTACCTGTTCCACCGAGTGGCCGCTGCGTAGGCCGGTTTTAAAGCCGTCTAATGGCGTGGCCTGGCTGATGCCATCAACGCCCATCTGCAATTCGTGCAGAGTGGCTCCCTGGGCGGTGTGGCCGCTGAAAATAGCTAGCAGGGTATCGGGCAGGGTCAGGGCGGTAGCACGCAGTTCTTCCGGGGGGAGCCAACTGGTCATCTGTACCGGGAAGGAGATTAACAGCACCACGTAACCCACCATGGCCGGGTTGAAGGGGTTTTGCCCCAGTCCGCCGTATAGCTGTTTGGCGATCACAATGGCGAAGAAGGTGCCGATAACGATCATCCACCAGGGAGCCAGCGGTGGCAGGCTAATGCCCAGCAACAGCGCAGTGAGCAGGGCGGAATTATCTGCCAGCCGTGCCTTGACTGGCTGTTTACGTAGCGCAAGAATGGCGGCCTCGGCCCCGAGGGCGGTCACCATGGCCAGCGCGGTCTGAATAAGGTTGCCATAGCCAAAGAACCACACCTGTGCGGCCATGCCAGGAATGCAGGCCAGCATAACCCAAAGCATGATGCGGCTGGTGCTTTGCTGGTTATGGGTAAACGGAGAGCTGGCGATGTGTAAGCCCTTGGGGGCTGCCTGTTGTACCGGCCTGAACTTCATAGAATAACTACCATTTCTTTGCCATGTTAATCAGTGCATTCACGGTGCGGGCACCGGGGGAAATTACAGCGCTGCATTCTACCTCAATCATATGCTGGGTAATACGTGCTAATCATAAGGATATTCAGCTTTTGCGGTAAGGAAAAGCCAGGCTGGATGTAAAACGTGCAGTATGGGTTGTCATACTGATGATCGAGCTGCTATTTTTGGACTGCTTTGCGCACGGAATAACAACTTTCATATAATTAACGTAGGTTACTATCCTGAGCATTTTTGAAGTAGCGAACAACTAATAATGACTAATGAAGATATTTTATTTATTGAGGAGCTGATTGAATGGGTCGAAATTCATCTGGAGACTCGGCCAAATCTGGACGAAGTTGCGCGTATCTCCGGTTACTCCAAGTGGCACCTGCAGCGTAAGTTCAAGCGTATCACCGGTATCCAGCTCGCCACCTATATTCGCTCACGCATTCTTACCCGTGCGGCGGTCGCGCTGCGTATCAGCAACCGTACGATTATCGATATCTCCGATGAATTGGGCTTTGATTCACAGCAGACCTTTACCCGGATGTTTAAGCAACGTTTTGGCATTACGCCAAACCGCTACCGTACCATGGAGAAATGGGACGTGAAGAGCCTGATGCCGCGCTTCGACTTCGAAGCCGTGTATGAGGCAGGTTTTTATCCTGAGATACAACGGCTGACGTTGCCGGATACGCACCTGGTCGGTTTTACGCGTGAGATGGAATTTGATACAGCCCAAGAGATGGCAATTTCGTCCTGTATCGCCATGAAGGGGGAAATCTTTAATGACTTCTTCAAAGGGCTGAATATGGAGTGCCACAAGGTTTACAGCATCCATTCTGACAATGAGCGCGGCGAAGGCGAGTGTTCGGTCACGCATACCATGGCGGTGGAGCCGGAATTCAAGAAGGACATCCTTTCTGGTCACAAGATTGAAGATATTCGCTTGCCAGCGCGTGAGTACATCGCGATTACCCATCAAGGGACGGCCAAAGAGTGCGTGAAATTTATCTCTTACCTGATCTCGCATGTGATGCCGGGGCTACGTAATGAAGTACGCGGAAGCGTAGAGATGGAGGTGATCGAAGCTAAGGCGTGGAACCAGGATGCCAAACTGCGGCAGATCGATGTCAATTACACCTACCTGATTTCTATTGATTAAGTGGGGCCTTGCGTTCGGCAAGACCCCATGGCGTTTACTCTTTATCTACCATCGCTAGCTGCTGTGCGGCTTTTTTGGCTTTGACTCGGGCCAGCGCGGCGGCAACGGCGGCCTTGCGCGGATCCTCCGGTTCAGCCGTAGGGATAGGCTCCTCGTCCACTTGCGGTTGTGAAAGCTCAGCTTGCTGCGCCGCCTTTTTGGCTTTGACTCGGGCCAGCGCGGCGGCAACGGCAGCCTTGCGCGGATCCTCCGGTTCAGCCGTAGGGATAGGCTCCTCGTCCACTTGCGGTTGTGAAAGCTCGGCCTGCTGCGCCGCCTTTTTCGCCTTCACGCGGGCTAATGCTGCCGCTACCGCAGCCTTACGCGGATCCTCTGCAGCTACAGTTTCCGTCACGCTCTCGGCGTCTTGCGCCTGCGCTGCTTTCTTGGCTTTGACTCGTGCCAACGCCGCAGCCACGGCCGCTTTACGTGGATCGTCGTCTTGTACCGCTGCTGCAGGCATTTCGCTTGCTTGCTCGAGCTTACGTTCTCTGGCCTGGGCCTTACGCGCTTCGCGGGCAGCAATGGCAGCGCTGTTATCCGGCTCCTGGCCGGTGATAGCAATGCCAGCAGCCTCACTGTTTTTACTGCGCACGCGAGCCAGCGCCGCCTGAACGGCATCCTGATCGCTGTCGGTCAGTTTCACCGCAGCCTTTTTATGACGCTCTTCGCGCGCCAGTTTCTCACGCTCCAAGCGGGCCAGCTTAGCTTCATAGCGTGCTTTGGCCTCGGCGGTACGTGCCGCTTCCTGATCCAACGCGTTAATCTCAGCCTTCTCTTGGCGATAATATTGCACCAGCGGAATATTGCTGGGGCAGACGTAGGCACAGGCACCACATTCGATACAGTCGAACAGATTGTGCTTACGCGCCTTCTCGTGCTCTTCGCCACGGCTGAACCAGTAAAGCTGTTGCGGCAACAGCCCGGCAGGGCAGGCATCAACGCACAACCCACAGCGGATACAGGACTGCTCTGGTTCTTGTACGGCCATTTCGTCAACCGTCGGGGCCAGCAAGCAGTTGCTGATTTTGACGATCGGCACGTCTAACGTTGGCAGCGTAAAGCCCATCAGCGGGCCGCCCATCACTACCATCTGCTGGGATTGCGGACGATAGCCGCCAAAGGCCAGCAGGTGTTGCACTGGCGTGCCGAGGCGCGCCCAGACGTTGCCAGGTCGGCTCATGGCCTCACCGGTTAAGGTGACGACGCGCTCAATCAACGGTTCGCCATCGACAATCGCCCGCTTGATGGCAAAGGCGGTGCCCACGTTCTGCATCAGCACGCCGATGGTGGACGAACGCTTGCCGTGAGGCACTTCTTTGCCCGTCAGAATTTTGGTTAACTGCTTGGCACCGCCGGAAGGGTATTTGGTGGGGATCACCCGCAGGGCGATCCCATCCTGCCCGCGTAAAGCGGCTTTCAGAGCGGCGATGGCTTCCGGCTTGTTATCTTCGATACCGATCAGCGTCACCTTGGGTTGTAGCAGGTGGCGCAGGATCTGGGTGCCTTCGATAATCTGAGCGGCCTGTTCCTGCATCAACCGATCGTCGGCGGTGATGTAGGGTTCGCATTCCGCAGCGTTGAGGATCAGGGTTTCCACCTCTTCGCGGCCGCCTTGCAGCTTACTGGCCGTTGGGAAACCGGCGCCCCCCAGACCGGCAATCCCGGCCTGATGAATACGTTGGATCAGCTCTACCGCATCCAGTTGGCGGTAATCGGCGACCGGCGTCAGTTCGCACCAGCGATCTTCACCGTCTGGATCGATAATCACGCACAGTTCCGCCAGCCCTGAAGGGTGGGCGGTAACGTGAGGCTCAATGGCGCGGATGGTGCCGGAGGTTGGCGCATGTACCGGCAAGGTGCGGCCACGGCCAAAGGTCAGCGGTTGGCCTTTCAGTACGCGGTCACCGGCTTTGACACACAGCTCGCCTTCTGGCCCCAGATGCTGTTGCAAGGGGACGATAAAAATGTCTGGCAGGGGAGCCACGCGCAGTGGCACACCGCTGGACTGGGTCTTCATTTCAGGTGGATGAATGCCACCGTCAAAATCCCAAATCCGATCTTTTTTCAAAGCGGCGAACAGATTAAACATGTTGCTCCACGGAGATCACTTGCACTGGAATGGTTTGCATATCCCATTTCCAGCTGGCGGTCGTAGTGGCGACCGGTTTCATTTCAATACAGTCGGTTGGACAGGGTGCAACGCACAGATCACAGCCGGTACAGAGATCGGTAATGACCGTGTGCATGGCGCGGGTAGCGCCCACGATGGCGTCCACCGGGCAGGCCTGAATGCACTTGGTGCAGCCGATGCAGTTGGCTTCGTCAATAAAGGCGACCTTACGTACCGGTTCGGCCACGGCAGCACCGCCGTCCAGCGGTTGTGGCTCAACGTTCAGTAATTCGGCCAGCTTGAGCATCACCTGCTCGCCACCCGGGGCGCATTTGTTGATCATCTCGCCATTGGCAACCGCTTCGGCATAGGGGCGACAGCCAGGATAACCGCATTGGCCACATTGGCTCTGCGGCAAAATTTCGTCGATCTGTTCGGCAACTGGATCTTCTTCCACTTCAAAGCGGCGCGCGGCAAAGCCCAGCACCAAGCCAAACAGCAGCCCCAGAGCGCTTAATGCCGCCACCGCAATCCACAACGCAGTCATTAGAATCTCACCAGCCCGGTAAAGCCCATAAAGGCCAGAGACATCAGGCCAGCGGTGATCAAGGCGATGGAGGAACCGCGAAACGGCGCGGGCACATCGGCTACCGCCAGGCGTTCACGGATGGCAGCAAACAGTACCATCACCAATGAGAAGCCTGCGGCGGCGCTAAAGCCATAAACAGCAGACTGCAGGAAGTTGTAGCCAAGGTTGACGTTGAGCAACGCCACGCCTAACACTGCGCAGTTGGTGGTGATCAGCGGGAGGAAAATCCCCAGCAGGCGATAGAGCGCCGGGCTGGTTTTACGCACCACCATTTCGGTGAATTGCACCACGACGGCGATCACCAGAATAAAGGACAGCGTGCGCAGATAAACCAGATCCAACGGGATCAGGATAAAGCTGTTGATTAGCCAGGCGCAGACCGAGGCCAGCGTCATCACGAATGTGGTGGCCATGCCCATGCCGATGGCACTTTCCAGTTTCTTGGAAACGCCCATAAAGGGGCACAGGCCCAGGAATTTCACCAGGACAAAGTTGTTCACCAGTACGGTGCCAACAAACAAGAGCAGGTATTCGGTCATTGCAATGCCTAAAAAAATAAAAGCCGCCTATTATCGGTAATCGGCGGCGTAACGACAACATACTAATCGCAAGGGTATTGCGCTTTTTTGCTCGTTTTGTTGAAAATTTACACAGCAGGGCGATCAAATCGTGCCTTGCCGTGGTTACTTCTCGGTGAAGGTGCCTTTCACGCGCTGGGAACGCTTAAAATAGGGCACCAGCAGGGCGGCCATCACCAACGGCCATAACAGGCTACGCACGGCCAGTTCATCGGGCACGGGGGCAAAGGCGAACGCCTTGATCGCCAATAGCACGGTGATCAGCAGCCAGACCAGAAACAGCTTTGGAAAACGTTGTGAACGTTGGCAGAACAGCCACAGCAGGTACAGCGTAAAGCACCACATTACCAGCGTGGTGATCACCGATAGATACCACTGCGTGGAGAAGGCCTGAGCATTGGTGCTCAGATACTCGCGTGATTCGGGCATAAAAATGGCCATACCGTACAGGGCCAACATCAGGCTGGCGCTGAGCAGGGTAACGATCAGATAGGCCATCGGGGCTAGCAGCCAACCGCCAATGCGCGAATATTCAGCTTGGGTCATACGAGATCCTGAGTGGTATTCCAACGAAGTAAGCCACATAGCTTACTCAAATATGTGCTAATGCGCGAGGAGAAGGCGGCACCAACGACAAAATGCCAGTCAGATTGCGCTGACTGGCATGACATGGCTTACAAACCTCAGCCGGTTCTCATTGTCGGGGCGCTGCATGCTGCGCCCACTTAGCGGCAGTTAATGTTCCGCACCGTTGCTGGCGATCAGTTTCTGGTACCAGAAGAAGCTCTTCTTACGCTGGCGCGCCAGATCCTTGTTGTGGTCAACGTAGATAAAGCCGTACTGCTTCTGGAAGCCGTTGAGCCAGCTCAGCAGATCGATAAACGACCATGGGTAATAGCCGCGCACGTCGGCGCCCTGTTTGATGGCGTCTTCAATGGCACCAATGTGCTGGCGCAGATAGTCGATACGATCGTCATCCACCACCTCACCATCGATAATCGGATCTTTGGCTCCGAGACCGTTCTCGGTGATGTAGATAGGAATATCACCGTAACGTGCCTTGATATTCATGATGCCTTCGGTAAGGCCCTGCGGATAAATCTCCCAGTCCCAATCGGTATACACGCCGTTCGGATTGCGGACGAACTTGAACAGCCCCTTAAAGCCGAATTCGTTACCTTGCTGGTGGCCGCTGCCTTTCTCACCGGTGGTGTTGATGGTCAGATGTGACTCTTGATTATTGGCCGCGATGGTTTCACGTTTGTAATAGTTCAGGCCAATAAAGTCACAGATATTGTCGCGCAGCAGTTGCTCATCACCTGGTGCGAATTGCGGTACGCCCCACAGCGCCTGAGTCTGCGCCAGCAGTTCAGCCGGATATTCCCCTTTCAGCACCGGATCGTACAGCCAGTGGGTAAAGATCCCTTCGGCCAACTGATAGGCCGCCAGATCTTCCGCAGACTGGCTGAGCGGGGTATGGGTTTGCAACACGTTGACGAAGCCGATTTGACCGGCAATGCCGCTGGTGCGGAATGCAGCCACCGCTTTGGCGTGGGCCACAAAGACGTGGTGGCAGGCCTGGATAGCGCGCGCCGGGTTCTGTACGCCCGGTGGGTGGCCGCCGGTGATGTAACCGAAGCCGATAAAGCACACGGTTTCATTGAAGGTAGACCAGAGTTTGACGCGATCGCCGTAACGCTGGTAACACAGGCGTGCATACTCTTCAAAAGCTTCAGCAGTGCTGCGAGCTTCCCAACCACCTTCATCTTGCAATGCCTGCGGCAAATCCCAGTGGTACAGGGTGATCATCGGCTCAATATTGTGTTCCAACAGGGCATCGATCAGATCGCTGTAGAATTTGACCCCGGCCTCATTGATGGTGCCTCGGCCCTGTGGCAGCAGGCGCGGCCAGGAGATTGAGAACCGGTAGCTCTGCATCCCCATTTCGGCCATCAGCGCCACGTCCTCACGGAAGCGGTGATAGTGATCGACGGCAACGTCGCCGTTAGTGCCTTGGTAAGTGGTACCTGGCAGGTGGGAGAAGGTATCCCAGATGGATGGGCCTTTGCCGTCGGCATCGTGTGCGCCTTCAACCTGATACGCCGCGCTAGCCGCGCCCCAGAGGAACTCTTTCGGGAAAGCAGACATAACTATTCTCTCTATACGTTAAATATTGAGTCTAGTTTAGGTCGAGTTGAAATGAGTTTGCAACCGGTTTCTGAAACCGGTTGCAGTTTTTGCGGGCGCGCTTAGCGGCGGTTGATTTGGTAGTAGGTTTCATTCCAGCGGATTTCGTTCTTGAACGCTGGCAGGGTGGTGTCGTTATCGATCAGCAGGAATTCGATGTTGTGCATCTCGGCATACAGGCGCAGGTAGTCGGCGTTCAGTGACTGCGAGAACACCGTGTGGTGTGCGCCGCCCGCCAGGATCCAGGCTTCCGCCGCTGTAGCCAGGGAAGGTTGAGCACGCCAGATCGCCCGTGCCACCGGCAGTTTAGGTAACGGTTTAGGCTGCTCAATGGTATCCACCTGATTGACCAGCAGGCGGAAACGATCGCCCATATCAATCAGGCTGGCATTTACCGCTGGGCCTGCCGGGGTAGAGAAGATCAGGCGGGCCGGATCGGCCTTGCCACCGATGCCCAGATATTGAATATCCAGCAGTGGCTTGTGTTCTTTGGCGATGGAAGGGCAGACTTCCAGCATATGGGACCCCACCACCAGATCGTTGCCCGGCTGGAAGTTGTAGGTGTAATCCTCCATAAACGAGGTGCCGCCGTTTAAGCCGCTGCCCATCACTTTCATAATGCGCAGCAGCGCCGCGGTTTTCCAGTCGCCCTCACCGGCAAAGCCGTAGCCTTGCTGCATCAGGCGCTGTACCGCTAAACCTGGCAACTGCTTCATGCCGTGCAGCGTTTCAAAGTTGGTGGTGAAAGCGTGGAACTTGCCCTGTTCGAGGAAACGCTTCATACCCAGTTCGATAGCGGCAGCATCGATCAGGTTCTGCCGTTTGGCGCCGTTAACTTTAGCCACGTCACTCAGCTCATAGCTGGCTTCGTACTCTTCGATCAGCGCATCGATATCGCCCTTGCTCACTTCATCGATCACGCTGACCAAATCACCGATGCCATAAGCATCCACGGAATAACCAAACTGGATCTGTGCGGCCACTTTATCGCCATCGGTCACGGCGACCTGGCGCATGTTGTCACCAAAACGCGCCACCTTAAGCTGTTGGCTTTCCTGTTTGGCGCAGGCAACACGCATCCATTGAGCGATACGCTCCTGGGCATTTTTGTCCTGCCAGTGGCCCGCGATCACGCTGTGCTGCTGGCGCATACGAGCACCGATAAACCCGAACTCACGGCCACCGTGGGCGGTCTGGTTCAGGTTCATAAAGTCCATATCCATGCTGTCCCACGGAACTTCGGCATTAAATTGGGTATGGAACTGGAGCAGCGGTTTATCGAGGATAGACAGGCCGGCAATCCACATTTTGGCCGGTGAGAAGGTGTGCAGCCAGGTGATGATGCCGACGCAATCCTGGTGATAGTTGGCATCTCGGCAGACGGTGGTGATTTCGTCCGGCGTGGTGACCAGCGGTTTCAGCACCATTTTCAGCGGTAAACCTGCGTCACGGTTCAGGCTGTTCACGACCTGCTCGGCGTTTTTCATCACCTGTTGCAAGGTTTTGGGGCCATAGAGATGCTGGCTGCCGATCACGAACCACACTTCACGTTGTTTAAAGATGTTCATCAAAAACTCCTGGATCTAGAGGTTTTATTGAGCCGGTGGGGTCTGCCCCGGCGTATTAATTTTTGGTTGTCACGGCAAACCGCGGCTCTGCGGCCTGGCACCACTGTTGATAGCGTTCATAAAGTTGTTGGTAGCGAACGACGTTAGCAGGATCGGGCTGCAAAGTGCGTTCAATGCTGCAAGCCATATGCTGCTGAGCTTGCGGAACGTCACTGAAATGCCCGGCGGCCACGGCAGCGAAGATGGCCGCACCCAGCGCGCAGCATTGGTCGGAGGCGACAATCTGTAGCGGGCGATCCATCACATCAGCGCAAACCTGCATAATTACCGGTGACTTGCGGGCAATGCCGCCTAAAGCCAGCACGTTATCGACGGGAATGTCTTGCTGTTCGAAGCACTCCATGATGGCACGAGCGCCAAAAGCGGTTGCGGCAATAAAGCCACCAAACAGCGTGGGCGCATCGGTACCAAGGTTGAGATCGGTGATCACTCCTTTAAGACGCTGGTTAGCGTAGGGGGTGCGGCGGCCATTGAACCAGTCCAAGACGACGGGCAGATGGTCTAGCGACGGGTTTTTGGCCCAGGCGGCGGTCAGGGCGGCCAGCATGTCATGCTCGATTTGTTGCAGCTGTGTCTGGAGTTGCGGTTGCGTCCTGGCGGCTTCACGCAGTGGCCAGCTCAGCAGGCGGCTGAACCAGGCGTACATATCACCAAAAGCAGATTGCCCGGCCTCCATGCCGATGGTTTGCGGCACTACGCTGCCGTCCACCTGGCCGCAGATGCCGCTGATGGCACGATCGCCCACGCGCTCACGATCGGCGATCAGAATGTCGCAGGTCGACGTGCCAATTACTTTCACCAGCGTATAAGGCTGCGCTCCGGCCCCCACGGCCCCCATGTGACAGTCAAAGGCACCACCAGAAAGCACCACGCTTTCTGACAGCCCAAGCCGTGTGGCCCACTCTTTGCTCAGCGTCCCCACCGGCAAATCGGCAGTGTAGGAATCGTTGAACAGTGGATAGGGCAGATCTTCCACCAGCAACGGATCCAAGGCCGCAAAGAAGGCTTTAGGTGGCAGACCGTCCCAGTCTGGATGCCATAACGTTTTATGCCCTACGCTGCAACGCCCGCGCTTTAACCGATCCGGTGCGGTAGTGCCAGAAAGCAGTGCTGGCACCCAGTCGCACAGTTCTACCCAAGAGGCGGCGGCATGGCGTACCGCCTCATCCTGGCGTGAAACGTGCAAGATCTTGGCCCAGAACCACTCAGAGGAGTAAACGCCGCCGATATAGCGTGAATAGTCGGGGAAATCTCCGCGGCGGCACAGTTGGTTAATCTCCTCCGCCTCCTCGATGGCGGTGTGGTCTTTCCACAGTACAAACATGGCGTTGGGATTGCTGGCAAACTCTGGCCGCAACGCCAATACGTCGCCCTGTTCATCAATCGGTGCGGGAGTGGAGCCGGTGGAATCAACCCCAATCCCGACCACGGCCTGCCGCTGTTCCTGGCTCATGCGCTGCACCACGGCGAAGACGGCCTGCTCCATGGCTTCGATATAGTCGAGTGGATGGTGGCGGAACTGGTTCTGCGCGGCGTTACAGAAGTCACCACGCTGCCAGCGAGGGTAGTAGACCACCTCGGTATCCAGTTCGTTGCCGTTTTGACAGTCGACAGCCAGTACCCGCACTGAATCGCTGCCGAAGTCTAATCCCAGGGCAATAGCACCTGCCGTCATGATGCGGACTCCTTACTTGTTAGGTTGAGGTTAACGATAGGAGCGGGACGGGGAGGCAGGTGAGGAAGCATTGGCTGGAAGTATGCACTTTTCTGCTTGCTACAGTGATTTTGTGATGGGGGTCAAAAGTTATCACTTGGTTAAATTTGCTAAATGTATGCACATATCTGCTGTTATCTCGGGATGTGATAGCGCTCTACATTTAACTAACAAATACCGGCTAAAACTGTTTGCGTCTTACCTGAGTCGACGGCAAGAAGCGAGATATAAGGCCATTGCCGTGACAGGATCTCATAATGATAACGTTTTCACGGTGACCGGGTTTTTCTGCCGATGAAAGCAAAACAGCGGAGAGTACCATGCATAAATTCACTAAGGCGTTGGCAGTGATTGGTCTGACGGCGGTTATGTCACATTCAGCTGTCGCAGAGACCATGAAACTGGGTTTTTTGGTTAAACAACCGGAAGAGCCCTGGTTCCAGACCGAATGGAAATTTGCCGACAAGGCGGGTAAGGACCTGGGGTTTGAAGTGATCAAGATTGCCGTGCCGGACGGCGAGAAAACCCTCAATGCCATCGACAGCCTGGCGGCCAGCGGGGCCAAGGGGTTTGTCATCTGCACCCCAGACCCGAAGCTAGGCTCGGCGATTGTCGCCAAGGCGCGCAGCTATGACCTGAAAGTGATCGCGGTTGACGACCAGTTTGTTAACGCCAAAGGCAAGCCGATGGAGAGCGTGCCGCTAGTGATGATGGCGGCCACCAAAATAGGTGAACGCCAAGGTGCAGAGCTGTGGAAAGAGATGAACAAGCGTGGCTGGAAAGTGGCAGAGACCGGCGTAATGGCGATCACCTCCGATGAACTGGACACTGCACGCCGCCGTACCGGTGGCTCTATGGACGCATTGAAAACCGCGGGTTTCCCAGAACAGCAGATCTACAAGGTACCGACCAAATCCAACGATATCCCAGGGGCGTTCGATGCCGCCAACTCGATGTTGGTGCAGCATCCTGAAGTGAAAAACTGGCTGATCGTCGGGATGAACGACAACACTGTGCTGGGCGGCGTGCGTGCCACTGAGGGCCAGGGCTTTAAAGCGCCTAACGTGATCGGCATTGGTATCAACGGCGTGGATGCGGTAAGCGAGCTTTCCAAGAAACAGGCTACAGGCTTCTACGGCTCACTGCTGCCAAGCCCGGATATTCATGGCTACAAGAGCATTCAGATGCTGCATGACTGGGTAGAGAAAGGCGTAGAACCAGAGAAATTTACCGAAGTGACCGACGTGGTGCTGATCACCCGCGACAACTTCCAGGTCGAACTGCAGAAAAAAGGTTTGATGTAAGGGGGGTGCCGCCTACATCAAGTGGGCGGCCATTTATCGCACAGCATTGAGGAAAGCACTATGACTGCCGTCACGCCCTATCTGGCTTTCAAAGGCATCGGTAAAAGCTTCCCTGGCGTCAAAGCGCTGGATGATATCAGTTTCAGTTGTCAGGCCGGGCAGATCCACGCGCTGATGGGGGAAAACGGCGCCGGGAAATCGACGCTGCTGAAAATCCTCAGCGGCAATTACGCCCCAAGCAAAGGGGAGATCCACCTCCAGGGGCAAGCGGTGCAGTTTGCCAATACCACCGACGCGTTGAACGCCGGGGTGGCGATTATCTACCAAGAACTGCATCTGGTGCCGGAAATGACCGTGGCAGAGAACATCTACCTGGGGCAGTTGCCGACCAAACATGGCCTGGTGGATCGCAAACTGCTGCGTTATGAGTCCCGCTTACAGTTGGAACACCTCGGGTTGGACATCGATCCGGATACTCCGTTGAAGTACCTGTCGATTGGCCAGTGGCAGATGGTGGAGATTGCCAAGGCTCTGGCGCGTAACGCCAAAGTGATTGCGTTTGATGAGCCGACCAGTTCGCTGTCGGCACGTGAAATTGAGCAACTGTTCCGGGTGATCCGCGAGTTGCGGGCCGAAGGGCGAGTGATCCTGTATGTCTCACACCGGATGGAGGAAATTTTTGCGCTGAGTGATGCCATCACCGTGTTTAAGGATGGCCGCTATGTACGGACCTTCGACGATATGCAGCAGGTAAACAATGAAGTGCTGGTGCAGGCGATGGTGGGCCGCGATCTTGGCGATGTTTATGGCTATCAGCCACGCGAGCTGGGAGAAGTGCGGTTGCAGCTTACCGATTTGCAGGCCGCCGGGGTGAAAACGCCTATCAGCTTTAACGTTCGCGCTGGCGAAATTGTTGGCCTGTTTGGTCTGGTGGGCGCAGGGCGCAGCGAACTGATGAAAGGGATTTTTGGCGCTACGCGGGTAACTGCGGGCCAATTGATGCTTGATGGCAAGCGGCTCAATGTTCGTTCACCGATCGATGCTATTCGTGCGGGCGTGATGTTGTGCCCGGAAGATCGTAAGGCCGACGGCATCATTCCGGTGCACTCGGTACGTGACAATATCAACATCAGCGCTCGCCGCAAAAGCATCAAGGCGGGCTGCCTGATCGATAACGCCTGGGAAACCAGCAATGCCGATCACCATATCCGCGCGCTGAATATCAAAACCCCAACGGCAGAACAATTGATCATGAATCTCTCCGGTGGCAACCAACAGAAGGCGATCCTGGGCCGCTGGCTGTCGGAAGAGATGAAGGTGATCCTGCTGGATGAGCCGACA
This sequence comes from Serratia sp. ASV30, assembly GCF_016428815.1. NCBI lineage: Bacteria > Pseudomonadati > Pseudomonadota > Gammaproteobacteria > Enterobacterales > Yersiniaceae > Serratia > Serratia sp. ASV30. The sequence goes on from NZ_JAELTL010000012.1 coordinate 113,326, forward strand.
CGCGGCATTGACGTTGGCGCAAAACACGAAATCTACCACGTGATTTATCAACTGGCGCAGCAGGGCATTGCGGTGCTGTTCGCTTCCAGCGATTTGCCCGAAGTGCTGGGGCTGGCGGATCGCATCATCGTGATGCGTGAAGGGGCGATTTCTGGCGAGTTGACCCATAGCGAGGCCACTGAGGAAAAAGCTCTCAGCCTGGCGATGTTACGTACCCCCGATATTGCAGCGGCGATGGCCTGATTGCGAAGGAGCAAGAGATGTCGAGCATGACAACCAATTCTGTGAAAAACCGCGGTGGCCTTGGGTTGGCGCGTATCTGGGACAGCTATGGCATGCTGGTGGTATTCGCCGTGCTGTTTGTTGCCTGCGTCGTGTTTGTGCCGAATTTCGGCAGCTTTATCAATATGAAGGGCCTGGGTCTGGCGATCTCCATGTCCGGGATGGTGGCGTGCGGCATGCTGTTTTGTCTCGCCTCAGGTGATTTTGACCTGTCGGTGGCGTCGGTTATCGCCTGTGCAGGTGTCACCGCGGCGGTGGTCATCAACATGACCGAGAGCCTGTGGATCGGCGTGGCTGCCGGTTTGTTGTTGGGCGTGCTTTCTGGGCTGATCAATGGTTTTGTGATCGCCCGGCTGAAGATTAACGCGCTGATCACCACCTTGGCTACCATGCAGATCTTCCGCGGTCTGGCCTATATTATTTCCGATGGGAAAGCGGTGGGGATCGAAGATGAGCGTTTCTTTGCGCTCGGTTATGCCAACTGGTTGGGGCTGCCCGCCCCGATTTGGATCACCATAGGCTGCCTGATCCTGTTTGGTTTCCTGCTCAATAAAACCACCTTTGGCCGCAATACACTGGCTATTGGTGGCAACGAGGAGGCAGCTCGGCTGGCCGGGGTGCCAGTAGTGCGCACCAAGATCATCATCTTTGTGCTTTCCGGGCTGGTATCCGCCGCTGCGGGCATTATTTTGGCTTCGCGTATGACCAGCGGCCAGCCGATGACTTCAATCGGCTATGAGCTGATCGTGATCTCAGCCTGCGTGCTGGGGGGCGTTTCACTCAAAGGGGGCATAGGCAAAATTTCCTACGTTATCGCTGGGATCCTGATCCTGGGCACGGTGGAGAACGCCATGAACCTGCTGAATATCTCGCCGTTCTCGCAGTATGTGGTGCGCGGCGTGATCCTGCTGGCCGCGGTGATTTTTGACCGCTACAAGCAACAAGCGAAGAGCAGGGCGTGAAGACCCATCACAATTTTGCTATTGCCGCGAGCAGCATTTTGCCAAATGGGTAAACTTGCTATAGGTGGATAGTGTGTTGTCGTTTATTGAGCAATCTCTATTTTCCCCTCACCCCAACCCTCTCCCCAAAGGAGAGGGAGCTGCACGGAGCGCGTGGTTGGCCCGTGCAGCTTCGGTAAGTAGGTAGTAAGAGGAAAGGCAGGTATTACACAGAAAAATCAACGAACTCGATCGGTTCCCTCTCCCTGTGGGAGAGGGTTAGGGTGAGGGAAGCAGACCACTCATCTTGCCAAGTTTTGGGATAAAGAAACGACACATTTGGAGGCCAGATGTATCATCGCATGGTTCAGGAACCCCAACCGAACCCGTTGTTGCCGGGTTACACCTTTAACGCCTACCTGGTTGCCGGGCTGACGCCGATTATGGCGGACGGGCCGCTGGATTTCTTTATCGATCGTCCCGGCGGCATGAAGGGTTACATCCTCAATCTGACCATTAAAGGCCAGGGCAAGGTGTTTGACGGTGAGGAGACGCTTTACTGTAATCCTGGCGATCTACTGCTGTTCCCGCCCAAGGCGGCGCATAACTATGGCCGATCACCGGATAGTGACTGCTGGTATCACCGCTGGGTCTATTTCCGCCCGCGTGCCTATTGGGCAGACTGGCTGGAATGGCACAGCAAGGCGCATCAGGTGGGGCGTCTGACGTTGCCCAACAACCAGTTGCTGACGGAGTTTGACCGGCTGTTTGCCAACATTGAGCAGACCCAACGTTCCGGCCGACGTTTTGCCGAAGAGATTGGCATGAACCTGCTGGAACGGCTGTTGCTGCGCGCGATGGAGGAGGATCCCCTCAGCCCGCAGAAGATTATGGACCCACGGGTGATTGAGGCTTGCCAGTTCATTACCGGCAATCTGGCGGGGGAGCTGCGTATTGATGAAGTGGCACGCCACGTTTGTCTTTCCCCTTCGCGGCTGGCGCATCTGTTCCGTGACCAGGTAGGGATTAATATCCTGCGCTGGCGTGAAGATCAGCGGGTGATCCGTGCCAAACTGCTGCTGCAAACCACCCAGGAGTCGATTGCCACCATTGGCCGGGTAGTTGGCTACGACGATCAGCTCTATTTTTCGCGGGTGTTTCGCAAGCGGGTTGGCGTCAGCCCCAGCGATTTTCGCCGCCGCAGCCTGGAGATAAACTACCCGGTGAGCCATTCACGTGATCGGCCATTGGTTGCCACCGCCCGTTAATCGGCCTGCGGATACGACCGTTGTTAGGGGCGCCACATGCTGCGCCCAATTTACCGCATGTCATGCCCGCTTAGCCATACTGCCAGTTTGTTATCAATCTGCATTTAGCTCTTGTTCCATCCCCCAGCATGGTGTCAAATCGAATCAATCGCTACTTCATCTTTTTCCAGCGGCAACACTCAGGAGCGGGTTTCTCGCCGCAACTTACAAGGATGTGGCATTTCAACTGCCTGGAATTGATGCATATATCGCCCTGTATGAGGAAACAAGATGTCTGAAACAATCCGCGTTGGCCTGGTGGGCTATGGTTACGCCAGCAAGACTTTTCATGCTCCGCTGATCGCAGGAACCCCTGGCATGGCGTTGGCCGCAGTTTCCAGCAGTGACGCCGGTAAAGTCCACGCCGACTGGCCGATGATGACGGTGGTCAGCGACCCGCAGGCGCTGTTCAACGACCCCTCGATTGACCTGATTGTCATTCCAACACCGAACGATACCCACTTCCCATTGGCACAACAGGCGATGGCGGCGGGCAAGCATGTTGTGGTGGACAAACCGTTTACCGTGACACTGTCACAGGCGCAGCAGCTACAACAGCAGGCAGAGCAGAGTGGACAACTGCTTTCGGTATTCCACAACCGCCGCTGGGACAGCGATTTCCTGACCTTAAAAGCCTTGCTGAAAGACGGCGCTTTAGGGGAAGTGGTCTATTTTGAATCCCATTTCGATCGTTTCCGCCCGGAAGTCCGCCAGCGCTGGCGTGAGCAAGGTGGGGCTGGCAGTGGTATTTGGTACGATTTGGGGCCGCATCTGATTGACCAGGCGTTGCAGCTGTTTGGCAAGCCACAAACGCTGTTTGTCGATCTCGGCGAGCTACGTCCGGGTTCACAATCGGTAGATTATTTCCATGCGGTGCTCAATTACGGCCATCGGCGTGTGGTGCTGCATGGCACGGTGCTGGCCGCGGCAGAAACTGCACGTTACATTGTGCACGGTACACAGGGCAGCTTTATCAAGTATGGTCTGGATCCGCAGGAAGATCGCCTGAAAGCCGGTGAGCGTTTGCCGCAGGCCGACTGGGGTTACGATATGCGCGACGGAGTAGTGACGTTGTCACGTGACGGCATGCTGGTGGAACAGCCGCTGTTGACCATTCCGGGCAATTACCCAGCCTATTACGGCGCCATTCGCGACGCGATTTCCGGTGCAGGTACCAACCCTGTTCCGGCAAGCGAGGCGATACAGGTCATGGAAATGATCGAGCTGGGCATTGAGTCGGCGAAACAGCAAAAAGCGCTACCTGTCAGCTAATAGCAATAATAACAGTAGGGTTCAGAGCGCTTCTGAACCCTTTTTTACGCATTAAATAGCAAGGAATTGTGCAGGATGTCCTGGTTACAACGTCTACGTATCGACAAGTTTTTACTGGTACTGCTGATGGTGGTGCTGTTGGCCTCATTGCTACCCTGTGAAGGGATTTGGCAGACCTTCTTTGAACATTTAACCACCGCCGCGATAGCCCTGTTGTTCTTCATGCATGGGGCGAAACTCTCCCGTGAGGCGATCGTTGCCGGCATGAGCCACTGGAAACTGCACTTGGTGGTGTTTCTCAGTACCTTTGCGCTCTTCCCGCTACTAGGGTTGTCGATGAACCTGCTGGTGCCGGGCATAATGACGCCCACCGTTTATCTGGGTTTCCTCTATCTTTGTGCTTTGCCTGCCACGGTTCAATCGGCAATCGCTTTCACCTCCGCAGCTGGCGGGAACGTGGCGGCGGCGATCTGCAGCGCTTCGGCATCCAGCATTCTTGGGGTATTCCTGTCTCCGCTGCTGGTGGGGGCATTGATGCATACACAAGGAGGCAATACTGACGTATTGCATGCCATCGGCTCGATTATTCTGCAGCTGATGGTGCCTTTTGTTATTGGCCATCTGGCACGTCCGCTGATTGGCAAATGGATCGATCGCCATCGCAAACTGATTAACCTCACCGATCGTTCCTCGATCTTGCTGGTGGTCTATACCGCGTTCAGCGCGGCGGTGGTTGAGGGGATTTGGCACACCATTGATGGCTGGTCGTTGCTGACGATCCTGGTGATGTCGCTGGTGCTGTTGGCGGTGGTACTGATTATCAACACCTATGCCGCACGTTGCCTGGGCTTTGATACAGCCGATGAGATCACTATCGTATTTTGCGGTTCGAAAAAGAGCCTGGCCAACGGCATTCCGATGGCCAACGTGCTATTTCCAGCCGCTGCCGTTGGGGCAATGGTATTACCCTTGATGATCTTCCATCAGGTACAGTTGATGGTATGTGCGGTGCTGGCACAGCGCTATGCGCGTAAAACAGCCCAGCAGCGCGAAGTTGCCTTAACTAAATAAAAAACAGGGATGCAGCATGACCAAGGTAGTCGAAATTTTGCAATATCGTTTACAAGCGGGCAGTGGCGAGCGTTTTCACCACATCATGCAGCATGATAGCGTGCCGCTGCATCAGGCCGCAGGGATCACCGTGCTTGAGTACGGTGTTTCACTACACGATCCCGATGCCTATTACCTACTGCGGCGGTTTGATGGCATGGTGGAAATGGAACAGGTATTGCAGGCCTTTTACAGCAGCCAAGCCTGGTTGGAGGGGCCACGTACCGAGATTGTGACCCTGATTGAAGAGAGTCACCGGGTGGTGCTGCCATATCAGCCCTGACCTGCCGTGGGTTGTGGGCTAAATGGAATTGTCCGGTCGGGGATTTAGCACTGGTGGATATCGGGATCGGTGCCGTCTCCAACGGGCAAACGTATTTCAGGCTTTGGATAAATCTCTTATTTTCTCAGTATGAGCTTTGCGGTATCTGCAAAGCCATTATCTGATTTAATGGTATTCCACTATTGTCACCAGCAAATAAAATATAAACGGGTTATTTACTATTTAGGTGATAAAGTGGAAAGTAAAATTAATATATTAATTACAGGGGCAACTGGATTTGTCGGGGCCTACTTACTTCGTGATTTACTTGCCGATGCTTCCGTTGGTAAGATATATGTACTATGTCGTAACATTCAGTCGGATAATGAAAGGCAGCGACTGATTGATGCATACCATAAGTTCTCCATTGATAGCTTGGATGTACTGGCCTACACCAAAAAGATACGTATGATTGAAGGAGATATCACTCAACCATCTCTAGGTATCAATAGAGTGCATTATCAAGAACTCTGCAAAGAAGTTGATGTAATTTATCATGTTGCTGCTCGTGTCAATCACATAAGACCTTATGAGGCCCTCAAGGGCTGTCTCTTATACACATCTAAAATGGGGGGGGGGGGGGGGGGGGGGGGGGGGGGGGGGGGGGGGGGGGGGGGGGGGGG
>NZ_JAELTL010000130.1:0-2306 GCF_016428815.1 Serratia sp. ASV30
TGCCGTTGGCATCGGCCGTGGTGGAGCCAATGGCCTGGCCGTTGTCATAAACGGTCACCATGCTGCCCGCTTCCGCGCTGCCGCTCAGGGTCGGGGTATTGTCGTTGGTGACATCCCCTTTCTGCAATGGACCCACATGCGGCTCGACGTTGTCCACCACGCTGGTGATCGCAGGTTCGGATGACACAGGAATAAACAGGCTGATGTCATAGCTCGGAGAAGAAAGGCCGGTACGGTTGCCTGCTGGATCCTGAGCAATAATCGCCAGTTTGTTGTCGCCTTCCAGCAGAGGCAATTCAGGAGTCATGCTCCAGGTGCCATCGGCCTTAACTACCGCACTGCCAATCGCATGATAACCGGCGCTGTCTGTGGTGTAGACAAAAATAGTGTCACCGGCGGTGCCGATACCACTGATCACCGGCTGGCTATCATCGGTGACGGCCCCGCTGTCAACAGTACCTTGGAGATCACCCACACGATCTTCCACCGCGGTAATGGCCAGATGTTCTGGGCCTACCAGCGGTGGCATGGTATCGACGGTAAAGTTTAATGATTCGGATGGTGCGCTTTCATTACCAGCAGGATCGGTTTCTGTCACCGTAATGCTGTGCTCGGCTTCAGTTAACGGAACATCGGGTGTAAAGCTCCACTTGCCGTTGTCACCCACCACTACGGAACCGATTTTTTCACCGCCGTCATAGATGGTGATCGTGTTACCTGGTTCACCCACACCGCTCAACTGCGGCTGCGTTTCGTCGGTGGAAGCGCCGTTGATGATGGCTCCGGTGATCGGCCCAGTATTGTCCTGAGCATGCGCTACATCTGGTTTCCCTGGTGCAGTGGTATCGACTACGATCACAATCGGGCTGGATGGCTCGCTGGCATTGCCAGCCTTATTGACCTCAGTCACAGTTAACTGGTGGCTGCCCTCATTAAGGGGTTCATCAACGGCATAATTCCACTTGCCCTGATCGTCAACTACGGTAGAACCTATCGGTTTTCCATTGTCGGAAATGATGATGATGTTACCTGGCTCACCCACACCGTTCAGTTGCGGTTGAGTTTCATCCGTTACGCTACCATTGGTCAACGGGCCGGTGATGCTGCCAGTATTGTCAAGAATGCTGCCGATAGACGGCTGGTGAGGAATTTGGGTATCAACCGTGAAGGTCAAGCCATCAGACTGTTTACTCTGGTTGCCAGCCGGATCGGTCTGGGAAAGGGTCAGAGTATGGCTGCCGTCGGTCAGCGCCTGGCCAGGTTTAAAGAACCAGCGGCCATCTCCATTGACTTCGGTTTCACCAATCACGGCTCCGTTGTCATAAATGGTGATCTTGCTGCCAGCTTCACCGTTCCCACTCAACTCGGGGCGTTGGTCGTCGGTCACGTCGCCAGGTTGGATTTCGCCGACGATCGCCCCCACTTTATCCATAATGTGCTGGAGGGTTGGGGCATCTGGTGCGATGGTATCGACGTTGAAATTCAGGGGATCAGAAGGCGAACTGATATTGCCAGCCGGATCAGTCGCGGTGATCACCAACTGGTGCGAACCCTCACCCAGAGCCGTGCCAGGTGTAAATGTCCAGTTACCTTTACCGTCAACCACCACGCTGCCAATGGTTTTACCATTGTCATATACCGTGATGATATCACCAGCGTCACCCTTGCCACTCAGGACCGGACGGGTTTCATCCGTTACGCTACCGTTTTTAATCACCCCTTTAATGGCACCCGTTTGATCCAGCGCCTGGCCGATGGCAGGTGTCGCAGGAGGAGTGGTATCAACGTGGTTATTATCACCGTTGCTGCTGTTATGATAGGCAATAGCTGCGCCAGCACCGATCGCTGTTGCAGCAGCAACCCAACCGAGCAGGCCAAACAAGGCATCATGATTGTTATCTGAGGAAGTAAATATATCCTTGCCGCGGCCTAAAGCGGGGCCTCCTAAAGCAGCTGGTGACAGATCACCTTCACTAGTCAGATAGCCATGTTCGTAGCCTTCACCTGACAGCGGGACATAAGCATATAATTGCCCATCTTCCGCCATTCCTAGCAGTACCGGATTGTTGGCTTCACCATTGAAGTAATCCTCAATAATGATACTGGCTTTAGCGTCTCCTTCCTGAATGATGCTGTCTCTTATACACATCTGACGCTGCCGACGATGCCAACTAAAAAAGGGGTGGTGGGGGGGGGGGGGGGGGGGGGGGGGGGGGGGGGGGGGGGGGGGGGGGGGGGGGGGGGGGGGGGGGGGGGGGGGGGGGGGGGGGGGGGGGGGGGGGGGGGGGGGGGGGGGGGGGGGGGGG
>NZ_JAELTL010000131.1:0-2046 GCF_016428815.1 Serratia sp. ASV30
CCCCCCCCCCCCCCCCCCCCCCCCCCCCCCCCCCCCCCCCCCCCCCCCCCCCCCCCCCCCCCCCCCCCCCCCCCCCCCCCCCCCCCCCCCCCCCCCCCCCCTTTTTTAGATGTGTATAAGAGACAGCGTGGGCTCGGAGATGTGTATAAGAGACAGGCTGAAAACATCGAGGACTTTGAGTTTGACCACGATGATGAAATCAACGTATCTACCGATCAACTTGAAACTATCTTTGGACAATTGGATGTTAAATCATCTGGCGATGGTTTGTTGGTACTTAAAGAAAAATTTGGTTCAAATCAGTTCCGCCTTAAAAACATTAAAGAAGGCGTGATACTAACTCTCTCAAATCAAGGCAGTGACATAAGTTGGACCCGCCGTAACGAAGCACTGAACCGAGTGCTGGCAGGTGAAGCAGTCATGGGGGATTTAACTGAGCGCTTTATTTCTGGAGCTAGCGGTGAGCAACCCCCTGCATTACCTAACATCACTGATGAGCAGCTAAAGCGCTACAATCTCGATGAATCCAAAGAAAAGGCATTCAGATACGTACTGGAAAACCCATTAAGCGTACTTATGGGGCCTCCCGGCACAGGAAAAACCATCTTATCAAGCGCTTTACTTCATCACTTGATGACCGTTGGTGATGTACGCCGTATTCTCGTTGTGAGTCAGTCACATGTTGCCGCAGACGAAGTTGCAGTACGTGCCCGCAGCATGATCCTGAAGTTCGCGGATGGCAACACTTCAGTTGAAGCACCGAGCATCGTACGACTTGGTGACCATAAGCGTATCTCTAACGAAATGGTAGATGTACACACTTCAGCTTTGCAGGCTCAAACCCGCACTAAGTTCCATAGTGAGCTTGAGATTCGAATCTTGTCGCTTTCCGCTCGCCTAAAACTTCCTAAAACGTTTGTATTAGCGTCCGCAGGATTATACCGCACCTGCGGCCTAGAACTATTCAATTTTGACCTTGCTCGCCAGGAGCTAATCGACGCTAAACTAGCAGTTTCGAATACGCCACTGGATCGTGAGGCAGTAGTTCGGTTAAATCGAGCTGAACGCAGAATGGAGCAGCTATCATCGTCTCTTGAAGGGCGTCTAAAAGCCTATACAGACGAGCCAGAACAGATCCTGCGCCACAGCAACCCCTTAATGGCAGCACTGGAGATAATAGCTGAAACTCATCAGGTTCATAATCCACAACGCATTAAGCGTATGGCTGACGTAATTAAAATTACCCACCATTGGTTCCAACGTCTTGCAACCGATCAACGAGGCTATGCTGCCTTTGCGGCACGAACTCGACAATTGGTGGTCGGTACTCTGGTAGGTATTGGATCTGAATCTTACCAGATTCACAATAATTCATTTGATATGGTGATTGTTGATGAAGCTGGCCGTGCAACCTTTTCTGAGCTTGCTATTGCAATGCAGTCCGCCAAGCGGGTTATGCTAGTTGGTGATCATAAGCAGCTTGCTCCCAACTATGACACAGACCACATTAAAGAAGTATGCCGTACCCTTAACTTAAGCAAAGAGGAGGTTACCAAAACCGACTTTGAGCGCGCCTTTAACCTTAACAATGGACACGTGCTTTCTACCCAATATCGTATGGCACCAGCCATTGGCGAAATTATCAGTCAGTGCTTTTATGATGGCCATCTAAAGACTAACCCAAAAGCTCCGCTTGAGTGGATGAAGTCACTACCTGTACCTTGGAATAAGGCAGTTTCCTGGATCGATACGTCTGGTTACGGATATTTAGAAAATAACACCTCCCAAGGCGGCATCTCCAACGAAGCGGAAGTTGAGCTACTAAGCAGCTTGTTACATGAGCTGATAAACACTAATGGTACTGTTGAACAACTGAAAAATTGGGACAAGAACGACTCTACCCCACCTATCGGGATCATCACTGGTTACCGCAAACAGGTTGAGCTTCTTGAGCATAATTTGGAAAACTCCGCATGGGCGACAGGTATCCGTGATCTCATCAAGATTGACACTATTGATTCCTATCAAGGCTCGGAAAACCGTATC
>NZ_JAELTL010000132.1:0-1974 GCF_016428815.1 Serratia sp. ASV30
CGCCATTGGCTCGGTGGTGGTGGACAACAGCGGTAACTGGACGTTTACCCCGGGCACTGGCCTGGTGAACGGCGCGCACGACTTCACCACCACGGTGACCGACCCGGCCGGCAACACCAGCGCCGAGGGCGAACACCTGAAGGTGACGGTGGATGTGGTTCCGGGCCAGGTAGCGTTGAGCAACCTGGTGGACGATGTGGGGCTTATCACCGGCCCTGTCGTGCAGAACGGCGTGACGGACGATACCCGTCCAACGTTGAACGGCACGGCCAAAGCCGGCAGTCTCGTCACGGTCCTTGACGGCAGTAACGTGCTGGGCAGCACCACGGCGAAAGGCGATGGTACCTGGAGCTTCACGCCAACCACCGATCTGGGCCAGGGCGCACACAGCCTGAGCGCCACGGCGGTGGATCCGGCGGGCAACCCGAGCACCAGCAGCAACTGGATGTTCACGGTTGACACGGTGCAACCAACGGTTCCGTTTATCGACTCGGCGGCGGACGATGTGGGCAGCGTACAGTTGCAGAACATGGTCAGCGGCAGTGCGACGGACGATCCGACGCCGACCCTGACGGGCCGGGCGGAAGCCCACAGCACGGTGACGGTCTCCGACCAGAACGGCGTACTGGGCACGGCGAAAACCGATGCCAATGGTGACTGGTCGTTTACCCCGACCTCCAACCTGTCGGAAGGCGAGCACCGCTTTACGGTCATGGCAACGGACGCGGCGGGCAACGTCAGCGACAAGTCGAACACCTTTGTGCTGACGCTGGACTTCAGTGCACCGGATGCAAGCAAAGTGGCGATCACCGGGGTCGATGACCAGGTGGGCGCAGTGACGGGCAACGTGGTGACCGGTGGGATCACCGATGACAACCGGCCAACCATCCACGGGACCGGGGCGGAAGCGGGCAACACCATCACGGTGTACAACGGCAGCAAGGCGATCGGCTCGGCCACCGTGCAGGCGGACGGCACCTGGTCACTGAAACCGAGCCTGCCACTGGCAGACGGTTTGGTGACGCTGACGGCGAAGGAAACTGACCGCGTGGGTAACACCACCGTGCCATCACCGGAGTACGCGATCAGTATTGTGACCGTACCACCGCAGGCCCCGACCATCACCAACGTGGTGGATAATGCTGAACCGCACACCGGCGCGCTGCAGAAAGGGGATGTCACCAACGACAACACCCCGACCCTGAACGGCACCGCCTTGGCGGGCGGCACGGTGACGGTGTTCGACAACGGAGTGGCGATTGGCTCTACCGTGGCGGACAGCAACGGGGCCTGGGCGTTTACCCCAAGCCCGGCACTGAATGACGGCAATCACAGCCTGAGCGCCTCGGTCACCGACAGCATCGGCCAGACCAGCCCGACCACCGGCGGTTTTGCCATCATGGTAGACACCACGCCACCGGCCCCGGCCACCGGCCTGGTAGTCACCGACAATGTCGGTGCCGAGCAGGGCGCACTGATGCCAAACGCCATCACCGATGACGCCACGCCAAGCTTCAGTGGCAAGGCGGAAGCGGGCAGCACCGTCACCATTCTGGACAATGGCAGCGCCATTGGCTCGGTGGTGGTGGACAACAGCGGTAACTGGACGTTTACCCCGGGCACTGGCCTGGTGAACGGCGCGCACGACTTCACCACCACGGTGACCGACCCGGCCGGCAACACCAGCGCCGAGGGCGAACACCTGAAGGTGACGGTGGATGTGGTTCCGGGCCAGGTAGCGTTGAGCAACCTGGTGGACGATGTGGGGCTTATCACCGGCCCTGTCGTGCAGAACGGCGTGACGGACGATACCCGTCCAACGTTGAACGGCACGGCCAAAGCCGGCAGTCTCGTCACGGTCCTTGACGGCAGTAACGTGCTGGGCAGCACCACGGCGAAAGGCGATGGTACCTGGAGCTTCACGCCAACCACCGATCTGGGCCAGGGCGCACACAGCCTGAGCGCCACGGCGGT
>NZ_JAELTL010000133.1:0-1970 GCF_016428815.1 Serratia sp. ASV30
CGTGGGCTCGGAGATGTGTATAAGAGACAGGACGGGTAGTGTGCCGCTTCTCAGAAAGAGAGCTAATAGTAAAGTACATAATCTCCCTTTCCCGGATGATGATAAGGCACTGATTGAGTGGTTGCGGAAGGGAGGGGTAACTCGATAACGGAGTTATCAAAATTCCGAGGAGTTTTCTGATAACTCCGATACTTGCAAAAAATAATTCATTAATCTCACCCGTAACGACGCAACAACCACTAACAAAAGGTTACGGGCTATGACAGCAACACAAAAGACGCAAGTCGCCATCCCCACTACAGGCTATATCCGCCGCTTTCGCTTGGCTGAAATGCTGGGCGTTAGCGTTGCCACCATCGACCGCAAAGTTAAAAACGGCACATTGCCGCGCCCGGTTAAGCTGGGCGAGAAAATCACGGCTTTCGACGCAGTAGAGATTAATAACTGGCTGACTTCTCGGCGGGAGGCTGCGTAATGGAAATGAAAAACCGCCCAGTACAGCAGGCGGCTAATCAGAAGGTTGGCACCTCTGATAATAGCGCCATCTCTACCATCAAGCCAGCACCAAAGAAACACCGTGCTCGCGTTTACATGCTGAAAACCGGCGTCAATGGCTGGACTGAGAATGACATTCTCAAGTATTGCCGCCTCTCATCTGGCCGTAACTACGCTAGCGAGTTGGAACGCCGCCTGGATATTCATCTAGAGCGTATCGACGAAAAGAACCCGGACGGTATCGGTAGCCATTTTCGCTATCGATTTGTGAGCCGTGCCGATGTTCTGCACGTGATCCAGTTGGTCAACCATAGCGCCGTTGCTGGTGGCTATCACGGCCTTTCCCAAGGTGACATAGCTAACATCCTAACCTTGTACCCAGACGCCAACAACGCCGCCTAACGGAGCCTGACAACATGAAACTCGAAAAAATCAGATTCAATTCTGAGGACGCCCCTCAGCCTATCCCAAGCCAGAAAGCTATTTTCACCGCTGATGAGAGTGATATTTCCGTTATCAAGTTCGAGGGCACAACGGTGCGTATAGTTAATGTGTACGGTCAACCGTGGTTCGTTGCCTCTGATGTTTGCCAATCGCTAGAAATTAGTAATCCCACCAGCGCGGTTTCCTCTCTGGATGGAGACGAGGTGATGACCCTAACTTTAACTGCGGGTCATTCCGGCAAGCGTGGTGGTGCACGTATCTGGAATATGGTTGCTGAGTCTGGCTTCTACAAACTGATCGCCCGTAGCCGTAAGGCTAGCACTGCGGGGACATTAGCCCATCGATTCAGTAATTGGGTATTCCGCGATGTTATCCCGTCCATCCGTAAGACTGGCTCCTATGGCGTCCCGTTTGCGTTCCTGAACGACTACAGCAAGCGCAAGAACATGTATACCAAGAAGGCCAGCAAACGAGGCCAGGCTTTACAGTCATGCAAAGCAGAGAAGCAGGCGCTGGCGTATGAGGAAGCGGAGTTGTGGCGCAAGTATCAGCCGGATCTGTTGGAGGTTCACTAATGACCGTCAGCAAGCCTCAGCCTAATCAGCGCTACAAAGACTCACACGGCCACCGGATCACAGTGGTTAGTGTGGAGTTTCTGCGAGTGACGTTCTACCGCGACGGGTACGAGTAACTGCTTAAGTTTTAAATGGCATAGGCCCGCATTTGTTATTTTTTGATATGATGCGGGTACCATGCCAAACAATCATAAGGAGTGTGAATAGATGGACTACAATCAATCAGCCCATGAAGTGTTGGCCAAATATTTTGAAGCGTTCATAGACCTGTCTCTTATACACATCTCCGAGCCCACGAGACAGGAGGTATCATCGCGTATGCCGTCTTGTGCTTGAAAAAAGGGGGGGGGGGGGGGGGGGGGGGGGGGGGGGGGGGGGGGGGGGGGGGGGGGGGGGGGGGGGGGGGGGGGGGGGGGGGGGGGGGGGGGGGGGGGGGGGGGGGGGGGGGGGGGGGGG
>NZ_JAELTL010000134.1:0-1855 GCF_016428815.1 Serratia sp. ASV30
CCCCCCCCCCCCCCCCCCCCCCCCCCCCCCCCCCCCCCCCCCCCCCCCCCCCCCCCCCCCCCCCCCCCCCCCCCCCCCCCCCCCCCCCCCCCCCCCCCCCCCCCCCCCCCCCCCCCCCACCACCCCCCTTTTTTAGTTGGCATCGTCGGCAGCGTCAGATGTGTATAAGAGACAGCACGTGAAGCATTCAGGGAGAGATAAAACAATGGCTCGCAAGTACAGTGAATTCCGCCGGCTAAATGTGGCCATGGCAATAGCTATATGTTTACCTTTTTCTACCCTGGCAGTGATGCAGCCATCTTCGAATGAGCAAGATATTGACTCATTACCCCCTATGCTGACGCAGGAGGAGTATATGAAACTATTCCATTCCGAGGCGTCATCGGCAAAAGATGCCACACAAAGCGCCAGGCAAACATCGGAAACTCATAAAGAAGCACCGCAGTTTCTTAAGGACTTGGCCGCCATGGGTGACGCGGATACCGTTAACACTCAGGCCAAACAGCATGATGTGGTTCAGCCAGACACAAGTCTCAGCGTATCAGAACCGGTGTCTGTCACAACCAAAGCAACTGAACCTTCCGGGATGATGACACGTATTGAGCAGCCGGCTCCCGTTAAGACCATTGAAGTACCGGCAAGCCACTCAGAACGCTTGAGTACCACCAATATCCAGCCAATACAGGCAGATAGCAGCACCTCTGCCGCCCCGGTTACCAAGCCGGTTTTGGCTAATCGCACTGAACTGCGGGCCGACGCCAATATGGTTACGGAAACACCTACGGGGGGCAGTCAGGCAGTACTGAGAAACAATAACGACCTTTTCCCAGCGGTTCAGCAACAGTACCAGCCGGATCCGGCGTATAACAATGTGCGTTGGAATGGCGAGATCGGGGGTGAGAGCGGTAAACGCACCCTGAGCGATATGACCAACGATGCTTACAACGGGAAAAGCAATAACCCGTCACGTGCTTTTATGCGCAAAATGGTCTCTTTGGCATTGGCACACAGCCCGGAGATACGCTCTTCACAAGCCGATGTGCTGGCTGCGGGTTATTATGTTGACCAGACAAAAGGCCAACGTTGGCCACAGGTCCAGGTCGGGGTATCAACGCCGCTGGGTACCCAGGGGGGAAATGCCGATCTGCAGCGTAACAACGCCAACTCAGGTGATACCAGTGGTTCCATTGCCATCACGACGCCCATCTACGATTGGGGCAAGATCAGTAATCAGATCGATAGTGCAGAAGAAGAGGTAACGGCAGCGGTCAATTCGCAAAGTTCTACCAAAGAGCAGCTGGCCTACAGTACCGTTTCGGAATTGATGAATCTGAGCCGTTATCAGGAAAGCCGACAGGTAGCGCTGGCTTATGTTGAGCGTATGAAACAGTTGGCCGATATGCTGTCACAGATCACGGCCGTGGACCGGGGACGTGCCAGTGAGTTTACCCAGGCAAAAGCCAAGCTGCTTTCCGCCCGTGCCAGCCTGGATGACATTGAACACCAAGTCAGTACCAGCCGTATCAGACTGGTGCGCCTGTTAGGTGTAGAACCGAATTTACCTGAACATATCTCTTGGCAAGATTCTGTGATACCAGCATCGATGGCGATTGCTTCTTTGACCAAAAACCCGAACCTATTGAAATTACAGGCACAGGTCAAGGCTGCAGAGTATCAAGCTGACAGTATCAAATCGGCAAGTTTGCCGCAGCTGAATTGGGTGGTATCCAAGAACACGGCAAAAAATACCAATGGTGATGAAACCGGCTGGTATACCGGCTGTCTCTTATACACATCTAAAAGGGGGGGGGGGGGGGGGGGGGGGGGGGGGGGGGGGGGGGGGGGGGGGGGGGGG
>NZ_JAELTL010000135.1:0-1917 GCF_016428815.1 Serratia sp. ASV30
CCTTCGCCGTCAGCGTCACCAGACCGTCGGCCAGTGGCAGGCTCGGTTTCAGTGACCAGGTGCCGTCCGCCTGCACGGTGGCCGAGCCGATCGCCTTGCTGCCGTTGTACACCGTGATGGTGTTGCCGGCTTCCGCCCCGGTCCCGTGGATGGTTGGCCGGTTGTCATCGGTGATCCCACCGCTAACCACGTTGCCCGTTACTGCGCCCACCTGGTCATCGACCCCGGTGATCGCCACTTTACTGGCATCCGGTGCTGTCAGATCCAGGATCAACACAAAGGTGTTGGACTTGTCGCTGACGTTGCCCGCCGCGTCCGTCGCCGTGACCGTGAAGCGGTGTTCGCCTTCCTGTGACAGCGCGGTACCTGGGGTAAACGACCAGTCACCATTGGCATCGGTTTTCGCCGTGCCCAGTACGCCGAACTGGTCAGAGACCGTCACGGTGCTGTGGGCTTCCGCCCGGCCCGTCAGGGTCGGCGTCGGATCGTCCGTCGCACTGCCGCTGACCATGTTCTGCGGCTGTACGCTGCCCACATCGTCCGCTGCCGAGTCGATAAACGGCGCCATTGGCTTGAGCGTGTCAACCGTAAACGTCCAGTTGCTGCTGCTGCTCGGGTTGCCCGCCGGATCCACCGCCGTGGCGCTCAGGCTGTGTGCGCCCTGGCCCAGATCCCCCGCTGGCGTGAAGCTCCAGGTGCCATCGCCTTTCGCCGTGGTGCTGCCCAGCACGTTACTGCCGTCAAGGACCGTCACAATACTGCCAGCCTTGGCGGTGCCGTTCAGCGTTGGACGGGTATCGTCCGTCACGCCGTTCTGCGCGATAGCGCCGGTAATAAGACCCACATCGTCCACCAGGGTGCTCAACGCTACCTGGCCCGGAACCACATCCACCGTCACTTTCAGGTGCTCGCCCTCGGCGCTGGTGTTGCCGGCCGGGTCGGTCACCGTGGTGGTGAAGTCGTGCGCGCCGTTCACCAGGCCAGTGCCCGGGGTAAACGTCCAGTTGCCGCTGCCGTCCGCCACTACGCTGCCAATGGCGCTGCCATTGTCCAGAATGGTGACGGTGCTGCCCGCTTCCGCCTTGCCCGTGAAGGTTGGCGTGGCGTCATCGGTGATGGCGTTTGGCGCCAGTGCGCCCTGCGTACTACCCACATCGTCGGTGACCACCAGGCCGGTGGCCGGGGCCGGTGGCGTGGTATCAATCACAATATCAAAGCCGCCGGTGGCCGGGCTGGTCTGGCCGATACTGTCGGTAACCGAGGCGCTCAGGCTGTGATTGCCATCCTTCAGCACCGGGCTTGGGGTAAATGCCCAGGCACCGTTGCTGTCCGCCTTGGTAGAGCCAATCGCCACACCGTTGTCGAACACCGTCACCGTGCCGCCCGCCAAGGCGGTGCCGTTCAGGGTCGGGGTGTTGTCGTTGGTGACATCCCCTTTCTGCAGCGCGCCGGTGTGCGGTTCAGCATTGTCCACCACGTTGGTGATGCTCGGGGCCTGCGGTAGTACGGTCACGATACTGATCGCGTACTCCGGTGAGGCCACGGTGCTGTTGCCTACGGTGTCGGTTTCCTTCGCCGTCAGCGTCACCAGGCCGTCGGCCAGTGGCAGGGTCGGTTTCATCGACCAGGTGCCGTCCGCCTGCACGGTGGCCGAGCCGATCGCCTTGCTGCCGTTGTACACCGTGATGGTGTTGCCGGCTTCCGCCCCGGTCCCGTGGATGGTTGGCCGGTTGTCATCGGTGATCCCACCGCTAACCACGTTGCCCGTTACTGTGCCCACCTGGTCATCCACCCCGGTGATCGCCACTTTGCTTGCATCCGGTGCACTGAAGTCCAGCGTCAGCACAAAGGTGTTGGACTTGTCGCTGACGTTGCCCGCCGCGTCCGTTGCCATGACCGTAAAGCGGTGCTCGCCTT
>NZ_JAELTL010000136.1:0-1830 GCF_016428815.1 Serratia sp. ASV30
AGTTGGCATCGTCGGCAGCGTCAGATGTGTATAAGAGACAGCCTTCAGTCGAATAGAAATCTCAATCATCTGAGAGTTACTTTGCAAGGCATCTGAAGCAAGTTTATTACCGATAATTGCATTTTTCAAAGCCAAATCGTCTAGGTGTTCATGTACGCAAAGTGGACATATTTTTGTTGGGTGGAGACTGATATGTTCAAGACCTAATCCCACCAAACGCTCAATGGTACTTGATTGCTCAGTTAACGCTTTCTGCACATTAAGCAATCCATATAATTGCCCTTCATAATAAGTAAGCTTAGTTCTAAGCTCTGAAAGCTCGAAAATAATAGAGTCACTGATATCTAGAGATGAGACATCAGAAGAAAGTAAACTGTCAATACTAATATCAAGCGAGTTGATATGGGTTAACTCTAGTAGTTTTGCCTTATTTGTAGCTAGCGTAGCATTCCTATTGGAATCTAATACTTCAATATCTGAGTCTAAACTTGATATAAGTTTACGAGCACTTGCAATTTCAACATAAATATTGCTTGCATTAACCTGTAACTCTTTA
This sequence comes from Serratia sp. ASV30, assembly GCF_016428815.1. NCBI lineage: Bacteria > Pseudomonadati > Pseudomonadota > Gammaproteobacteria > Enterobacterales > Yersiniaceae > Serratia > Serratia sp. ASV30. The sequence goes on from NZ_JAELTL010000136.1 coordinate 557, forward strand.
ATTATTTGTAACTTTTCCTGCCAGTTTCTAATGACTGAATCAATATCTTTTAGATTAATATTCTCTATTTCGAATTTTGACTCAATTTCGATCTTTGTAAGATGGATATTATTGTACTCAACAAGATCTTTCTCGAGCGCAGTATAGCACTCTATGTATTGTGGTAGTTCAGATTTCAGTTGATTAAGCTCATTTAACCTTACCAAGATAACATCTTGCTCCCCAATCTTTTTCTGATGCAACTGAATTAGTTCTTGGTATTTTTGACTGTCCTCGAGACCTTTACCGACTCGCTTGACTTCAAGCTCAAGCTTTGATTTTTTGAGTAGAAGGTCTCCTATCTCTCCCACTCTAGCCAATCTTTGCTGTAAAGACTCAATAAGGGTATCATAATGTTTAACTTCAAGATCTAGTTGATGCTTTCTGCTCAAAATGGAAGAAATAATTTCAATCTCTTGAGTTGAAGTGAAATCAGTAGTAATTTGGTTTATCTTTTCTCCAGATAAGATTAGCGAGTTGACAGTCTTGTTGTATTCAACAAAAACATTTCCGTCAACTTCATTTATTATTTTCAATGAAATTTCGGCATGTTTTCCATTCAATTCATCTAATAATGATCTATTCTCATGTGACAGTATATGCAATTTCTTACGAACTGCCTCAGCATTCCCACCGAAATGTTCCATAAATAAATCATATCGTTCCTCAGGTTTTACTTCTCGAACAAAGCGATCTATAGCATCTTGAGAGAGAATAATATTTCTGAAATCTCTTGTACCTTCTTCAGTATCCCTGTCGTTGAATCTGATATCTCGTGAATCTACACGTACATTATTCAGCCTACGTGAAAAATCTTTCTCGGTAGTACTTACATGAACAGATGTTTCTACAGTGGGATCAACATCCTTGTTCCTTAAAATATATTGAGGAACCCCATCTAACTTTGTACCTTTAGCGGCAACTTCATTGTTTTTTTTATAATTATCACTAATATATCGTGAGACATTATTTGTAAGTGCCCACTCTACAGCGTCATAAAATGAGCTTTTCCCAAATCCATTCGGCGCATATATAGAGATAAAACCTGAGGGCTTATTACCTGTCTCTTATACACATCTCCGAGCCCACGAGACAGGAGGTATCATCTCGTATGCCGTCTTCTGCGTGAAAAAGGGGGGGGGGGGGGGGGGGGGGGGGGGGGGGGGGGGGGGGGGGGGGGGGGGGGGGGGGGGGGGGGGGGGGGGGGGGGGGGGGGGGGGGGGGGGGGGGGGGGG
>NZ_JAELTL010000137.1:0-1684 GCF_016428815.1 Serratia sp. ASV30
CCCCCCCCCCCCCCCCCCCCCCCCCCCCCCCCCCCCCCCCCCCCCCCCCCCCATTTTAGATGTGTATAAGAGACAGAAAGTAAACTCAATAAAAATTAATAAGCTTTTTTTGGGTTCTGGTGGGTAATGATGTTAATGATTCAATCCCTGCGTACCAACATAGAGGTTCTTAATTTACAACTCTAACAATATGATATTTAAGGATAAAGATTGTATTAAGCTAAATTGTTTCTTTATGGGCGTACTGAGAATACCATCCTTGAAGACGCTACCGACTCGAAAATTCTGATATTAATGTCGATAGCCACAATGTTAAAATTATAACAAAATATCAAGGGGTTAATGCGACTTAAATGACTTTCTTCCCCATGTTGATAATGAAAATGTTAAAATAACACCATGGCATCAAGTAATTAATGCGACTGAGGTATTAGTTCTGTGAAAATTGCCAATCTTCGTCATAGTTGAAACCATTGATCACCAAATTAACTATAACTTATTGATAATAATCAGTAAATGATAATTCATCGCGAAATTACCTTACTACATACAGTGTTAATTTAAGGCGGTGGCCTGCTCATTTATTACTCCTACAGAAAATTCTTAGACACAGATCAAAGCGAGAGCTGTAGCTTAATGTCATAATATTCACATTATTTAATGGAGGTAATGTAATGGATAACGTGATTAAGACCAGCGACCAGGAGACATCATCATGCTTTGTGATCGCGGATGCTGTTATCTTTTGTTCCATGGAAAATACATTTAAATCAATCACTAATGGAGTTGAGTTCCCTATCCTTGTCTCAGCTTCTGAATGCTTCCTCCACCTGATAAAAAATCATGGAGTACTCGTCACTAAGGGCGCTCTTATGCAAATAGGGTGGGAGCAATATGGACTTCATGTCAGTGACAATACCTACTATCAGAACATTCTTACCCTACGTAAAGGGCTAAGACAATGTGGTATTGATTACGAAGTGATCAAAACAGTGCCAAGAAAAGGTTTATTGATACCAAATTCCATCAAAGTTATACCTTTGTCTAGTGGCGTTCCGGTAATTCAAGAGGCTCCAGAGGCTCCAGAGGCTCCAGAGGCTCCAGAGGCTCCAGAGGCTCAAGCCAGCATCTCAACTATTTCATCACAAGATAAAATATCTGATCGGCCAGTTGAAAAGTTACCAGCACAAACCCAAGTTTTAACGCATCACCCAGAATCCTTAAGAAGTAAGCGGATAATGCGTTTTGCCTTTAGCTTACTTGCTTTTATATCGCTTATCGTTGGGGGGGGATTATTCCTGCCGGAGTGCTATTCATCAACATTTCATAACATTGGTAACATAAATGGTTGCCGCGTTAATATTAATGAAAATAAAAGCTCAGAAGATGATTTTTATAAGTTTAATGCTAAAAATCCGATCAGTTGTCAAGGTGATGAAGTAGTCTATTTCTCAACTTTTCAGTTCATACCCAGGGTTTCCGTTATAAAGTGCCGGGATGAGTTTTCGTATCTAAGCCGAAATGATTGTATCTCCAATTACTATATCTGTCTCTTATACACATCTTAAAGGGGGGGGGGGGGGGGGGGGGGGGGGGGGGGGGGGGGGGGGGGGGGGGGGGGGGGGGGGGGGGGGGGGGGGGGGGGGGGGGGGGGGGGGGGGGGGGGGGGGGGGGGGGGGGGGGG
>NZ_JAELTL010000138.1:0-1729 GCF_016428815.1 Serratia sp. ASV30
CCCCCCCCCCCCCCCCCCCCCCCCCCCCCCCTTTTCACGCAGAAGACGGCATACGAGATGATACCTCCTGTCTCGTGGGCTCGGAGATGTGTATAAGAGACAGGGATGTAATCAAACTATATCAGTTTATACTAACACGCTGTAATAAAGAGGGTGGCGCTATAACAAAAAGTGAGATTGAACAATATGGACCTAATAAGCTAAGAAAGGTGGATAAGCTAACACCTGTTCTGAATCACCTGATAGGCCAGGGGGATGTTATCCTCTACAACTCAACGCTCAGTGACATCATTTATATTTCAGCTCTTAACCATGATGATATTTACCCCCTCCCAAGAAATACGCATCATAGTAATATACGCAAAGGAGATAACACAGTTTTCAGACCGTGCTTCTACATCGATTTATCTGATATCAGACTAAAAACAAGATAATCCACAAAAGCAAAATTACTTTCATGTGAAAGCAATCACCACGCCACGATGTAGAACAATAAACAATCAACTATTTGATAATTTAGTTTTGATTCATGTAGAAACCCGCTAAAATGAACGGATTAGCGGGTTTCTACAACATTTAAATTGTGATCTTGAATATATTCGTTCATAAAACAGCCATTCAGTATCCTGTTTCCTGATACCTAATCTCTGTCAGACATGTACAGACACTTCCATTCAAAAGTGCAAGTATGCGATGAAAGGGGGCGGCACTCATCGCACACTCACCTGTGAACTTATATTTAAATAAATAAACCCTTTATTTTACAAGGATCGGCAGCAGAGGTTTAAAAGCATTGCCCAGGGTGATTACAGGTGCTATTCGTGCTATAAACCACGAGAAATATCAATCCTCTCTTGCACCCAAACCTCTATTTCACTCCTGAGCCAACGGGAGCTGCGACCTAATTTTATGGGTTTTGGAAACAAACCATCCTGTATTAATTTATAAAACCACTTATCACTTAACCCAGTAAATTCTGTGATGAAGACCATGTCCACCATTTTATCATTCAGCAGGCTGGTATTGCTGCTAGCAGTTGTCATGACGTATTCTCGCTTTCTTTAGATTAAAGAGAAGGCAGGGGCACCAGCACCAATACATTCATCGTTGGTCCGGCACTCCGTCATAACATCTGCCTCATTAGTTAAAAAATACTTCACTGCTTAATCAGTACTGACTGCACCCAAAGTTACGTTGACCGTCCGAATAGTCTTTAGAGTGAACCTTTGCCAGATAATTAATCCGGTCAATCACCCTCCGGTAATCAACATCAAAACTCAGATGGTTAACGTTCAGGTGGTAAAAACAACAAAACTTAGGAAATGTGGTGAGGGAATAATACTGCTGCGTGTTACCCCGTCCGCTGTTATCCAGTGTGCGCCCCCAGGCTTCCATAAGCATAAGAGCCAGGTTATGTTTATACTCATCGTTTTTACTGTAATAGCGCCCGGGATACCCGTAAGCATCCTTGTTAAAAAACAAGACAAGGTGGTAGTGTTTTTTACCTGGCTCACCAAACTCACGGGTCCATGCAAACCTAATTCTACAATGACGGTCTCTTTGTCCCTCTCTACGTTTTCGTTGTAAATCAGCCGTTATCTGTGCTTTGAGAGAGGTAATAAATCGGGTAATTAGCGTAGGGTCATCGCTATACCTGTCTCTTATACACATCTAAAAGGGGGGGGGGGGGGGGGGGGGGGGGGGGGGGGGGGGGGGGGGGGGGGGGGGG
>NZ_JAELTL010000139.1:0-1629 GCF_016428815.1 Serratia sp. ASV30
TACGATCCGCCGATCAGCTTTGATGGATTGGCGCGCAGTATGCGGGCAGCTGTACACCACAGCTCACCAATGTTTGTGAAGCGCAATATTCTGGCCTCCACCTTCATTCCGCACCCATTGTTAAGCCAGCAGGAATTTAGCCGCTATGCATTGGATTACCTGGTGTTTGGTAATGCGTTCCTGGAACTGCGCAAGAACCAGCTCGGTGAGCCGTTACGCCTACAGTGTTCCCCGGCTAAGTACACCCGCCGGGGTGTGGAACCGGATACCTACTGGTTTGTTCAGGATTGGAAGGAGCCTCATCAGTTCGCACCAGGTAGCGTGTTTCACCTGATTGAACCCGATGTTAACCAGGAACTGTATGGCCTGCCGGAATACCTGAGCGCGCTTAACTCCGCATGGCTCAACGAAGCAGCCACCCTATTCCGCCGCAAGTATTACCAGAACGGCGCGCACGCCGGTTACATCCTGTATATGACCGATGCAGCACAAAGCACCAGTGACGTAGACCGGATGCGCCAGGCAATGCGCGATACCAAAGGATTAGGTAACTTCCGTAACCTGTTTATGTACGCGCCGAACGGTAAGCCCGACGGCATCAAGATTTTGCCGTTGAGTGAAGTCGCCACCAAGGATGACTTTTTTAATATTAAGAACTCCAGCAGGGACGACCTGTTGAGTGCGCACCGCGTGCCGCCGCAGATGATGGGGATCATCCCAAATAATACGGGTGGATTTGGGGATGTGGAGAAGGCTGCTCAGGTGTTTGTGAGAAATGAGTTGATGCCGTTGCAGGAGAGGATGAAAGAACTAAATAACTGGTTTAATGATACAGTAGTTAGCTTTTATAAGTATAAGATGTAGACTCACGGCGCCAACTATACTCATTTATAGTTGGCACCATTTTTATCTATTATTCAGGAATTCCTTTTCTGTTTGGAGTAGAAATCCACTTTTTTATATTCCCGATGAAATCCCAAACGTCACCTTTAGATGGGTAGATATACCCATCCGAGTCTGGATTATCACCCATGGCTTCAAATATACCTGCCAACCACGAGTGTTTACTTCTGCTAATATCAATGTCGGCGAGCCAATTTTCCACCTCTCCGTGCGGCACAACAAATACACCGTATTCTGCTAGATCATCCAGGAATTTTTGAAACCCCTCCCTGTCACTTTTACTTAGCAAATTAATTCCACCATCTGTCTTCATATCTTTATTAGTATTTTCAAAGGTGGATTTAAATTTTGAACGCAAAATACCAAATGCTTCATGTTGTATTTCTGGGAAATGCGCACCTGTTAATGGTTTTTTCCAGGTACTCCCCCCCTCCTTTATTATATCTATATCTACAACACCTACTGCTGGGATGCCTATATCTCTTAATGGCTTTACAATATCCCAAACAGTTTGTTTATTTTGGGCATTGAAGGCTGTTTGTTTCCTGTCTCTTATACACATCTCCGAGCCCACGAGACAGGAGGTATCATCTCGTATTCCGTCTTCTGCTTGAAAAAAGGGGGGGGGGGGGGGGGGGGGGGGGGGGGGGGGGGGGGGGGGGGGGGGGGGGGGGGGGGGGGGGGGGGGGGGGGGGGGGGGGGGGGGGGGGGGGGGGGGGGGGGGGG
>NZ_JAELTL010000013.1:0-115477 GCF_016428815.1 Serratia sp. ASV30
CCCCCCCCCCCCCCCCCCCCCCCCCCCCCCCCCCCCCCCCCCCCCCCCCCCCCCCCCCCCCCCCCCCCCCCCCCCCCCCCCCCCCCCCCCCCCCCCCCCCCCCCTCTTTTCAAGCAGAAGACGGCATCCGAGATGATACCTCCTGTCTCGTGGGCTCGGAGATGTGTATAAGAGACAGGTCACCACCGTCTTCACGGATGGTGAAGCTACCGTAAACCGGTAAGTGGACATACGGGCCGTAACCTACGCCGTAGTTCCCCAAGGTTCCACCGAAGCGGCGTGGTTCTTCACGCGCCAGTTTCGGGTTAGCCATACTGGCCACGTCGATCAACCCGCCCATCCCCAACAGGGTGTTGAGGAAGAAACGGTTGAAGTGCTTCATGCCCTGATAAGGGTTACCACGCAGAAATTCGTTCACCATGCTGGCTGGCTCTTCCAGGTTGGAAGTAAAGTTGCTCAAGCCATTACGCGCAGGCGTCGGGACGTAATCGCGCCATACCACCGCGACCGGGCGCAGCACGTAGGGATCCATCACGTTATAGTTGAAGTTAAACATCGCCCGGTTAAACCCTTCAAGAGGGTCGGAACGCCCTTGCGGATCGTCACCAGGCGAGCTGGCACAGCCTACCAATAACACCGTTGCGAAAGCCAGCCCAGTCAGGCGAAAGTTCATATATTTCTCCATGAAAACCCTTGGATTCTTTTTATCAGGGAACCTGTTTATCAATCTGAACGCTGACCTGCTCCTTGCCGCTATAGGCTTGCAGCGTACTATCGCCAAACCAGTCGCCCGCCTGCGGCGTTGCCAGACCATCCTGTGACAGCCTGACATGCACCTTCACCTTCTGCTGAGCCGAAAGCAGGCGTTCAGGCATCATGGCGTTGCTGTCATCCAATGTGAATGATAGCGGGAAACGACTAAGTGGCAATTGCTTGACCGCTACCGGCACCGGGTTGGTTCCATCGGTAACCGAAACGATCAGCGTTCCTTGTTGTGGTAATGCTTTTGCCGCCTCTGGCGACAGCGTGACAGTGACGGAGAGTTTAACAGTTTCTGCGCCCACCTGAACTTTTGCTTGTTCAATGCTGCGCTTTATCACTGCAACACGCTGGTCATCGGCTGGTAACAGTTTCAACATTACCTGCCAGGCACCGATCGCCTGTTGGTAATCGCCCTGTTCAAAGGAGTTGAACGCCAGCAGGCTCAGTACGCGCACGTTGGTGTGATCTTCTGCCACCATGGTGCGCAGCATCGCGGTCGCCTGCTTGTTGTCTTCCGGATCGCCAGAGCGCGTCAGCACTTCGGCATAACCCAGGCGCACTTCCATATTGCTCGGATCCAGGCTGTAAGCTCGAGCAAAAGCCTGGGTCGCGGTGGTGGCATTATTCAACGCCATTCCGACACGGCCAAGCATCATCCAGTCATTCAGATTTCTGTCATCATCCTGCAATGAGGTGCGTAATCCCAAGCCAAGACGAGCGATCTCCTCCATGCTCAGCGGCTGGGCACGTTCATTGGCCACCCGCGCACGCAGTTCCGGCATTTGGGATTCTACCTGATGCCAGGCCATAACCTGAGCCAAACCGCCAGTTTTCAGATAAAAGCCAACCGACACCACCACCAGCACCATCACGCCAGGCACCAGAGCCCAACGATTGATGGGCCGAGCAGGCTGCTCATCCGGTTGTCCAGGGATATCGTTCAGCAAGTTCTGTTGCAGCTCTTTGACCAGCTCAGGGCGTTCCGCAACCACCCCTTGATCTTCATCTTGTGCCAGCTCGTCGAGGCGATCCTGGTAGAACGCCTTGTTGAGCGTATCGCGGCTGGCCGCCGTACTTTCTTTGCCTTGGCGCATCACGGGCACGACCAGCAACGCGCTCGCACCGACCAACAGCACTATAATTATCAGCCAAAAAGCCATTAGGGTTTCTTCCTGTCAGTCTCTTTCAACAACGCCGCAAGACGCTGCTGCTCCTGCTCGGAGAATTCCTCGTTGACTGTGCCCGTGCGACGTTGACGGGTCCGCAGAATCACCACCGCCCCACCAATCAGCACAAACAGCAGCGGCCCGACCCACAAGATCAAGGTTGCTGGCGTCACCGGGGGTTCATAGGTCACAAAATTACCGTAGCGCGCCACCATATAGTCGATGACCTGCTGCTTGTCTTGCCCCTGCATCATCAGCTCATACACCTTGGTGCGCATGTCCGCCGCGATGATGGCGTTGGAATCGGCAATGCTGTTGTTCTGGCATTTAGGGCAGCGCAGCTGTTCGGTCAACTCGCGGTATTGCTGCTCCTGCTCCACCGAATTGAATTTGTAGGTGTCAATGGCCGCAGCGGCACTCCAGCTCAGCAATGCCGCCACCAGTAAGGTTATCAGCCTCATGCGTCGCCCCCATATTTACGATACAGCGGTAACACTTCCTGCTGCCAGACACGCTCGTTCATGTCCCCGGCGTGGCGGTAGCGAATTATGCCTTCACCGTCGATCAGGAAGGTCTCCGGTGCGCCATACACGCCGAGATCCAGCCCCAGCATGCCGTCGCCGTCGTACAGGCTCAGCGCATAAGGGTTACCCAACTGATTGAGCCACACCACCGCCTTCTGACGATCGTCTTTATAGTTTAGCCCCACTACGCGAATGCCTTTGGCCGCCAGAGTATTCAGATACTCGTGCTCCGCCCGGCAAGTAGGGCACCAGGTCGCCCACACGTTCAGCAATATCGGTTTGCCAGTGCGCAGCACCGCCTGATCGAAGGTTTTACCCGGATGATCCAAGGATTCAAGCTTGAAGGTCGGCACCGGTTTACCAATCAGCGCAGACTCCAGCATGGTGGGATCTTCCCCGCCGGCGTTACGCGTCAGCTGTACCAACAAGGCCACCACCAACAGCAGGAACAGGATTAACGGAATAAATAACAGTTTGCGGTTCATGCCTGCTCCCCTTGTTTGGCTTCACGTTTGAGTTTTTTGCTCATGCGATAGCGCGGATCGAGAATACACAACACGCCGCCGATCGCCATAAACACCCCACCGAACCAGATCCAGCGGACAAAAGGTTTGTAGTAAAGCCGCACGGCCCAGGAGCCATCGTCCAGCTCTTCACCCAACGCGGCGTAAAGATCGCGCGTCAGGCCACCGTCGATGGCGGCTTCCGTCATCATGCTGCGCGCCACGCTGTAATAACGTTTTTCCGTATGCAGGGTGGCTTCGGTCTTACCGTTGCGGGTGACATCGATAATCCCGACGCCGCCGGTATAGTTTGAACCACGGATATCGTGAACGTCGCGGAAGATGAAGCGATAGTCGTGAATTTCCACGCTATCACCGGCCTTCATGCGGACATCACGCTCAACGCTGTAGTTTTGGCTGAAAGCGATCCCGATCACCGTGACCGCCACGCCAAGATGGCCTAACACCATGCCCCAATGGCTACGGGAAAGATGCCTGAGCCCCTGCCAGAAACCGTGACGATGGGTCGCTCGCTCATGCAGCTCCATCAGGGTCAGCAAAATCACCCAGATGGCCATGATCAGCCCGACCACCGTCATGCCGACGATACTGTCTTGCAGCAGCCAAGGCAGCAGAATTGACAACACCAGCGTGATCACCAGCGCCACGCCCAGGCGACGCCAGAGCTTGGTGGGTTCGTCACGACGCCAGCGCACCAACGGCCCGATGCCCAGCAACAGCGCCAGCGGTGCCATCAGCCAGGTAAACATGGTGTTGAAGAAGGGCTCGCCGATGGAAATACTGCCCAGCCCCAACTGTTTATGCACCAACGGCAACAAGGTCCCCAATAACACCACCAGCATGGCAGCGATCAGCAAGACGTTATTGCCCAGCAGGAAGGTTTCCCGCGAGAAGGTTTCGTGCTGCACCCGGCTACGCACCTGCCCGCCCTTCACGGCATACAGTAACAGCGAGCCGCCAATCACGATCACCAGATAGGCGAGGATAAACATCCCGCGCGCCGGATCGGAGGCAAAGGAGTGAACGGAAACCAGCACGCCGGAACGCACCAGGAAGGTGCCCAACAGACACAGGGAGAAGGCCGTGATCGCCAGCAGCACCGTCCAGGCTTTGAAGGTTCCGCGCTTTTCGGTAACCGCCAGCGAGTGCATCAAGGCCGTACCGGCCAGCCATGGCATAAAGGAAGCGTTTTCGACCGGATCCCAGAACCACCAACCGCCCCAGCCCAGCTCATAGTAAGCCCACGCTGACCCCAACACGATGCCCATGGTCAGGAAGACCCAGGCCGCCGTAGTCCACGGACGCGACCAACGAGCCCATGCCGTATCTAGCCGCCCGGCCATCAGTGAGGCAATCGCGAAGGCAAAGGCCACCGAGAACCCCACGTAGCCCATATACAGCAACGGCGGGTGGAAGATCAGCCCGATATCCTGCAACAGCGGGTTAAGGTCGCCCCCGTCGATCGGGAAACTCGGCAAGGTTCGGGTAAACGGGTTGGAGGTCATAATGATGAACAGCAAGAACCCGGCGGTGATCATCCCCATCACCGACAACACACGCGCCACGGCATCCTGCGGCATTGCACGGCTACATATGGCAACCGCCAGTGACCAGCAGCTCAGTAGTAGCACCCACAACAGCAGGGAACCTTCGTGCGCTCCCCACGTCGCCGCAATGCGGTAATACACCGGTAGCTTGGTGTTGGAGTTGGCGGCTACATAGGAGACGGTAAAGTCATTGGTAATAAACGCATACACCAGGCAGGCAAATGCCAGGGCGATGGCGATAAACATGCCATAGGTTAACGGGCGGGCTACCGCCATCATGCGCGTATCCTGACGCGCCGCTCCCCATTGCGGATAAATGCTCAGCAGCAACGAAATCGCCAACGCCAGGCACAGCAGAAAACTTCCAAGTTCCGGCATCATGACTTGTTGCCCCCGTCCGGCGAATTGCTATAGGTAGCGGCCGGGCTTTTATGATTCTCTTTCATGGCATCCGCGACTTCTGGTGGCGTATATTTTTCATCATGTTTGGCCAATACTTCGCGCGCATTGACCACGTTACCTTCCCCCAGCACTCCTTGTGCCACTACGCCCTGCCCCTCACGGAACAGATCCGGCAAAATCCCGTTGTAGGTCACTTCGATGGCCCCGCGGGCGTCATATACCTTGAAGCTCACCTGCAGGCTTTGCTGATCGCGTTTGACCGAGCCAGGCATCACCATGCCACCGATACGCAGGCGCTGGCCCACCTCCGGCTTTTCATGCTTTTCGCCCTTGCCTTGCAGGATCTCGCTTGGGGTATAGAACAGGTCGATATTGGAGCGCAAGGCATACAGCATCAGCGTGGCGGTGAGCGCGACGCCAATCAGTACGACAATGACCAGATAGAGGCGGCTTTTACGACGTGGATTCACTGTGATTTCTCCCGCGAGTTAACAGACTGCGGTGTGGCTACGGATTGCTTTGACTGTTGTGACTGGCGGATACGCCGTTCACGTGACGCTTGGCGGCTGACTTCAGCCAGTAGCTGCTTGCGCTGCCACAGGGTGTGGACCAATAGCCCCAGCAGGGAAAGCAGGGTTACGGCCACGGCCAACCAAACGTAAAACGCGTAGCCGCCCATGGCGAAAAACGCCTGCCAGGAACTGAATGCAGCATTCATGACTGACGCTCCTTGTTAACCAACTCGGCGACCCACGGGCGCTGACGTTCCTGGAAAAGGATCAGGTTGCGCAGGCGCATCAAGGTCAGCGTAATAAAGAATAATAGGTAACCGAAGATCGCCCAACGCAGTGGGTAGCGCATACTTGGCGCAATGCTCTGCTGCATATTGGTTGAGCCCTGGTGGAGGGTATTCCACCATTCGACCGAGAAGTGAATGATCGGAATGTTGATCACCCCTACCAGCACCAGAATACCGGCGGCTCGCCCGGCCAGGCGACGATCGTCGAAAGCGTTATACAGCGCAATGATGCCCATATAAAGGAACAGCAATACCAGCTCTGAGGTCAGGCGTGCGTCCCACACCCACCAGGTGCCCCACATCGGTTTACCCCAGGCAGATCCGGTGACCAATGCAATAAAGGTGAACACCGCGCCGACCGGAGCCATGGCCGCGACCACGGTATCGGACATTTTCATCTGCCAGACCAGGCCGATAAACGCCGCTATCGCCATCGAGCCATAAATGCCCATCGACCAGATGGCCGCCGGAACATGAATGTACATGATACGGAAGCTGTCACCCTGTTGATAATCTTTAGGTGCGAAACCGAAGCCCCACACCCAGCCGACCAGCAGACAGATGGCGCCCGCTATCCCCAACCAGGGGACAAAGCGGCCACAGACATGGTACAGCCGTTCCGGCCTGGCAAATTGATGTAACCATTTCCACATTGTCGTCATTGCTCACGGTAAAAAATCATTCGGTAGCCGCTCCCTGATGGCAGAACGGCGAAAGTCTTGCGCACGGAAAAGCTCTTACAGGCATTCATCCGCGATTAAATTTCCAGCTAGTGTACGCTTACACGCAACGCAGCTGCGGTGGCAAAAGGCGCCAGCGTGATGCTGCCCGCCAGCATCGCACCCAGGATGGCCAGGTAACCGTCAATCGGCATCCCCATCGAGGCGGCATCTATCGCCGCGGTAGCGAAAATCAGTACCGGAATATACAGCGGCAGCACCAGCAAACTCAGCAACACGCCACCTTTGCGTAGCCCCACCGTCAACGCCACACCGATAGCACCAATCAGGCTCAGCGTTGGGGTGCCCAGCAGCAGGGTCAGCGCCATCGCCATCCAGGTATTCACATCCAGCGACAGCAGCAGCGCCACCAGCGGCGACAGGATCAACAACGGCAACCCAGTCACCACCCAGTGAGCACACACTTTGCCTAACACCGTCATTGGCAGCTGCGTTGGCAATAACAATAGCTGTTCCAATGAGCCATCCAGGTAATCATCACGGAACAATCGCTCCAGTGAAAGCAACGAGGCTAACAGCGCCGCTACCCAGATAATCCCCGGCGCAATTCGCGCCAGCAATTGCGGTTCTGGCCCAACGCCCAACGGAAACAGCGTGATCACGATCAGGAAGAACCACAGCGGGTTGACAATCTCGGAGCCTTTACGAAAGGCAATTTTCAGTTCTCGCCGCAGTATGAGGAAGAACATCAGGCGATCTCCGCGCTGGTCTGTGTCAGGCGAATTTTCCTCACCGCCTGCCGTGTTCCGGTTAAATCTTGATGCGTCGTTAGCAACACCATACCGCCCTGTTGTGCATGTTGCTCAAACAGCGCGGTCAGCTCCAACACGCCCTGCTTGTCTATGGCCGTCAAAGGTTCATCCAGGATCCACAGTGGGCATTTGCTGAGCCAGAGCCGTGCCAGCGCTACCCGCCGCTGCTGCCCGGCGGAAAGCTGCGCCACCGGTACATCCTCGTACCCCACCAAGCCTACCTGCTCCAACGCCTGCCAGATGGCCTGATGATCGGATGCCTGGCTAACGGCCTGGTAAAACTGCAAATTCTCAGACGGGGTCAGCATGGATTTAATCCCCGGCTGATGCCCCAGAAACAGCAGATCCAGGTGATATTGCTCACGGCGATGACGCGTATTTTCGCCCTGCCACAGCACTTCACCCGCGTCTGGCTGTGCCAACCCGGCCAAAATGCGCAGCAAGCTGGTTTTGCCAGCCCCATTAGGGCCTTCCACCTGAATAATGTCCCCCGGGCTCACCAAAAAACTCAACCTGTCAAACAGAGTACGTTCATCTCGTACACAACTAAGATTTCTGGCTTCCAGCATGGAGGACTCTTATTTTTCTTTGGGATAGCGAATCATAGCATAAGCCACAGTGCGCTCGAAGCCCGCAGCCTGGCTTGGATGTACTCCATTAGAGGTAATATTGCGCATCAGATCAAAATTGCGTAGAAAAAAACAGCAACGTTAAAATTTCGTTACTTTTTAATCATTTTCCCGGCGCACTTTCCTTCGCCCCATCAGCAACTACGCTTAGTTATCAGCCAATAGGAGAATGACCGTTGAGCGTAAAACCAGATCGTCAAGCCAACAGCGATGAAAGCAGCGTCAAGGTCGAAAGCGAAGAGCACGATCGGGGCAAATCCACCATTGAGGTCGATGAGCAAAAACTGCCCTCGCGCGCCGCTGCCGTACATGAACAAATCCGCATGGAGGGGGAGAAAGAACTGGAGCGTGACTGGCTGGCGCTATTGCTGTCGGCCTTGGCGGCTGGCTTGTCGATGGGGGCTTCCCTGGCAGCAAAAGGGATTTTTCACGCACGGCTACCGGATGACCCAAGCCGGTTTTTTATCGAGAACATCGGCTATACCTTCGGTTTTATCATCGTCATCATGGCTCGCCAGCAGTTGTTTACTGAAAACACCGTCACTGCGGTATTGCCCATCATGCATAAACCGACGCCTAAAAACTTCGTCATTCTGTTCCGCCTATGGGGGATAGTGCTGTTGGGGAATCTGCTCGGCACCGGCCTGGCCGCGCTGGCGTTTATCTATATGCCTATTTTTGATGAGAATACCCGTGCGGCCTTCACCAGCTTGTCGCAGGAAATCATGCATAACACCCCGCGAGAGATGTTTGCCAACGGCATCCTGGCGGGTTGGATCATCGCCACGATGGTGTGAATGTTCCCTTCGGCCAGAGCCGCCAAAATCTGGGTGATCGTGCTGATGACCTACCTGGTGGCAATTTGCGATCTTACCCATATCGTGGTCGGTTCCGTCGAAATCCTGTACCTGGTGTTTAGCGGCGCACTCCCCTGGCAGGAGTTCTTCTACCCGTTCGCCATCCCGACGTTGGCGGGCAATATCATCGGCGGCAGCTTTATCTTCGCTCTGATCAGCCATGCGCAGATCCGCAACGATATGAGTGACAAGGCCAAGGCCGAACGGCTGAAGACACAACGGGAGAATCAACCCAGGAAGGAACGCACGGATAAATCAGACCGCGAATAAAACTTCTCCAACCCGTTCGCAGCACATTTAAAGGTGGATAATCGGGAAAATGGGGCATAACGGGAGAAAACCGATTATATTTCAGGCAATCAGACCAATAGCCCCTTAAACCCAAGCGCAAAAATGGGTATACTGCGCCCGCCGTGTCCCCTTAGTTAAATGGATATAACGAGCCCCTCCTAAGGGCTAGTTGCAGGTTCGATTCCTGCAGGGGACACCATGTTGATGCCAACAAATCTCCCCCACGCGAGCAAAATCCAGTCACAGCAAAACTAAAAGAGAAACCCTACTACCTGCTCGTCGATTCGGCAATCCGATACCCTGCATACCATCCCCCGATCATCCCGACCAAGCGTTCTTTCGTGCAAAGCAAATCACAAAATATCGTATTTTAATCGTATTTTAGTTGTGATTTTTATCACCAAAACTTATTATCTAATCGACCAGTAAGGATAGCGCTCCTTAACAAAATGAGGAAATGATGGTTACGGTTCAATGGACGAAGAAAGCACTCAAGCAGTTGCTGTCAATCGACACCAGGTACCGCAAAGCCATCAGTGAGAAGGTTAACCAACTTGAAGATTTCCCTGCCGTAAAGCTCGACATCAGGAAGCTTCACGCAACTGATAACCAGTTTCGGCTAAGGGTTGGGGACTATAGGGTAATCTTCGAAATCACTGACGGTGAACCGGTCATCTGTGAGATTGCAGCAATTAAGCGTAGGTCATCGAAAACGTACTAAGGCGGGAAAACCCGCCCTTTCCTCATATAGCTATCAAAAGTAAAACCAGGAGTAACCGAAAATGGCAGTGCAAATTATCCGCAACGATAAAGGCGAACCACAGTATGCCGTGGTGCCCTACAGCGAATATGAAAAACTGATTAACGCAAAAACTGATTGGGAAGATGTGCCCTACACTGCCTCAAAATCCGATGATGTGACCGTGCCTAACGCGATCGTCAAGATCATGATTGACCAGGAAGTTTCTCTTCTGGCAGCCTGGCGGGTCTATCGGGACCTGTCTCAGTATGATGTGGCCCAAAAACTCGGCACCACCCAATCCACCGTTTCACAATGGGAGGCATCAGGCCGCCCTCAGAAGCGTACCCGTGAAAAACTAGCGGCGCTGTATGATTGCTCCCCCGAGCAGTTGATCCCCTAATCTTGCTCAGTGTAGGGGGCTGCAATGCTCCGCCCTTTAGATAACCAATGGGTTAACTCAGGCCGAACATGTTCGGCCCTTACAAATCAGCACCCATGCTGGCGCTGAGGACAGGGTATACTGTGTTATCAATATAATGTGTGACCGGCACCCGCTACCTAGCACAACCTCGTACGTTAAGGGTATAATCCAAGGCATTATTTAATCGGTTTCGGAAACGAACATGGCAAAGCTAACATTACAAGAGCAGCTGCTTAAAGCTGGATTGGTCAACAGTAAAAAACTGGCGAAAGTGGAAAGAACGGCGAAAAAATCGCGGGTTCAGGCTCGTGAGGCAAGAGAGGCCGTGGAAGAAAACAAAAAAGCGCAGGTTGAACGTGATAAACAGCTGAATGAGCAGCAAAAGCAAGCCGCCTTGGCCAAAGAATATAAAGCTCAGGTTAAGCAGCTCATTGAAATGAATCGGATCGTTATTGCAAATGGCGATATTGGTTATAACTTCACAGATAACAATTTAATTAAAAAAATATATGTGGATAAAACAACCCAATCTCAATTGATTAGTGGCCGTCTTGCCATTGCTCGGCTGATTACCGATAAGAATCCTGATGGCGAATACGCGATTATCCCCGCGATCGTGGCCGATAAAATTGCGCAGCGTGATGCGAGCAGTATTGTATTAAATGCCGAACTGAGCAAAGAAGCTAAAGATGAAGACGATCCGTATGCCGATTTTGTCGTGCCTGACGATCTGATGTGGTAAGTACTATTGCCTGACGTTAGCCATACTCCGCCATCACAGCATCAATAAAGCAGCGCAGTTTCTGCGTCGGATAACGGTTCGGCGAATACAGCAAATGCATTTCGCGCGAAGGTGCCTGATAATCTGCCAGGATCTGCGTCAACAGGCCGGAGGCAATGTAGCTTCTGAGCACCACTTCTGCTCCCAAAATAATCCCACCGCCGCTAAGCGCTGCAGACAGCAGCGCCGTAGCATTATTTGACTGCAAACGGCTGTTCACCTTGGCGGCGTACTGCTTCCCCCCTTTGGTGAAAATCCATTCTTTCTCTGAAGGACGGGACCAGTAAGTATATCCGAGGCATTCGTGATCGAGCAGATCTTCAGGTTGAGCTGGAGTACCATATTCGGCCAGATACCCAGGGGATGCGCAGGCAATTAGTTGGTAAGGTTTGAGTTTACGAGCAATCAGTGCCGAATCTGCCAACGGTCCAATGCGGATAACCGCCTCAAACCCTTCATCGACAAGATCCACAAAGCGATCGCTCAACGTCAATTCAACTTGAACGTCTGGGTAACGACGCATGTAGTCATTCACCAAAGGTGGCAGGCTGTATGCCCCAAATGTAACAGGCGCATTGACCCGTAACATTCCGCGCGGCATTGCGGTCATATCCTGGGCAACAGACTCAGCGGCATCCGCCTCGGCAAGCACAATTTTGCAACGCTCATAAAAAATACGCCCGACTTCCGTGAGGTTTTGCCGCCGGGTCGTACGGTTTAACAAACGGGTCCCCAAATGTTCCTCCAGCATGCTGATCTGTTTACCCACCATCTGCGGTGACAAATTCAGCACCTCGCTCGCGGCAGCAAAAGAACCGCAGTCCGTAACCTTCACAAACACCAACATGCACTTAAGCCGATCCATCATTCCCTACTTTTAGTTTCGAGTATCGCAACCTTACCTCTATTTATCACATAAAAATGATGAATTACAGTAGCCGAACTTAATCAAGGAGTTCACACCATGAAAATTGGCATCATCGGCGCAGGCTTTATCGCTCGTTCGCTCGCAGAACATGCGTTGGCTAAAGGGCATCAGGTTATGCTCAGTAATTCACGCGGGCCGGACACTTTATACAGCCTGAAAGTCGCTCTCGCGTGTGAAACGGGAACGGTGCAACAAGCCGTAGAATTTGGTGATATCGTCGTCATTGCGATCACGTTCAAACACTATGCGACAGTACCTGCGGAGGCGTTGCGCGGCAAAATCGTAATCGATACCAATAACTATTATCCCGAACGCGACGGTAATTTCGTCGAACTGGATCAACAACTCACCACCACCAGCGAATTGCTCGCACGTCACCTTTATGCATCTCACGTTGTGAAGGCGTTTAACTCCATACGCGTCATCGATCTGGATAAAGATGGCCGCCCACAAGGGGATGAACGGCGCCGCGCCCTGCCCTTCGCTGGGGATAATGAAGATGCCAAAAAACGGGTTAGCGATTTGATCGACCAGTTTGGTTTTGACGTGGTTGATGCGGGCGTACTGAAAGAAGGCTGGCGTTTTCAGCGCGGCTCGCCGCTCTACTGTGAATGGTTCAATCAGTCACAATTGAAAAAATCTCTGGCGGACCTGACGCGAGAACAGGTAATTGCATAGGCAACTTCCCACCTGTAACCAGGCAGTGATGAACTGCCTCACCGCTCAGGATATTTGCCGAGGTGGCCGTCATCATTCACGCCATCACCCCAGAGAATAACGAGCGTTTCGAACGCCGTGATGTATATGAAATTTCGCTTCACGATGCCATTAAATATACTGATGGCACCCTGCGTGAAATAGAAGAAATGGTTCGCTCGGGGCAGTAATAAAAAAACCGCACCGGCACAGGAATAAGGTGGATTTATGGCAATTAAAAAAGGCATATAAGGAAAGTAGAATTTAGGCAGGGCATTCATGAAAAAGCCCCGAAAACGGGGCCTTAGGGTGGATTCAAACGGTCTGGCTCTGCTTTTTGTAGATAGAACGGTAATGATTGAGCCGTTCGAAGAAGTTATCGCTCTGTTCACGCGACATATTACCCGCCACGCCGTTAGCATCGACTTCACGTCCCTGAAACTCCAAGAATGCCACCGTAGAAGCGAGAAAATCCATGTTGCTGGTGTTCTTGGCATAGACATAGCACTTTTCCAAAGTTTCCATGCTCTCCTCCTCAACGTTTACAGTAAAGTTGACGTGCCACAAGCAGGATGACAATCGCTCGTTAAATGTGCTGCACCTCTAAGAATACTCGCAAAAGCTAAAAAATATACGCCATACGTGCTGTGTGATTAAAAAACGAGCAAGGATCGCAGAAATACCTAGCGCGGCAAGGGCGACTGCGCAGCTTGCAAGACTTGCTCTGCCGTCACCACAGAGCCAAAATCGTCAAGCACCGAGTAAAACACCTTCATGCCAGCATTCACCGGGCCTTTAGCCGCCGTTAAGGCAAAATCAGCCTGCCCTTTTGGGCTTACCATTCCGTTTTCCGGCACCAAGGTAGCGACTGCCTGCTGCTTATCGCGGCCCACCATCATTTCAAGTAATGTCTGGTGAAAAGGCGTGGGGTTGCCGACCACCAACACTGGATTGCCACCCTGTTTTGCCAGGCTAAAGCGCAGTTGCTCCTGAACGTTGGTCGTGTTCACCGTCTGCAATGACCGTGGCCGGTAGAATAATTTGATCCGGGTTCTGAACGCCATCTGCATCTGGCTGGCCGTATTGGCCACTTTCGGCGGGATCTCCAACACGTTAAGCCAAAACACCGACTCACGATCGCTCGGCAGCGTGTGTTCTGCCCCGGTAAACAACACTCTCAGACGCTGTGCCCGCTTCCCGTCCAGGCGCAAGATTGGCGGCGATACGGTAAACGGTGTGGCGATTTTCTCCGGTTCCGCCTCACTATCACCATTGTCCACCCAGACTTGCAGCAACACCGCAGAGCGACCCTCGTTGGTCACGCGCAGCGTCGCTTCCTTATCCTTGCCGTTGACAATCAGGCGCGTGGCTCCCAGGTATATCTCGGCGTGGCTCTGTGGGATAAATAAGGCCATCACCATAATCACTAGCCAGCGGCCAAGCCTGCGATATTGTGTCGTGAAACCATACAAAGCTGCCATTTTCACCCTACTTATAATTGAGCGTAAAAGTGATTGCGGTATTGGCCGTACCAGCAGTTACGGTATTACCCACCTGGAACAAACCAGCCTGCATCGGAACCCGATAGTTGGCCTTGGCCGAACTATCATAGTTATCCAGTAGATAAATAGTGCCAAACGTCACCGGCAGATTGTTGCCACGTAACAACTGGATCCCGACGCCTCGGGCGCTTGAGGTTGCATTCGGTGCCACTACGCCATTGGCGGCATCCAGCACCTGAGTCGTGGCGGCAAAGCTGTAACCAATGCTAGCCAAGCCGGCTGGGCATTGGTTGAACGCCAACTCAAAGGCTTTACGCCCTGCCACTGTCCCCACGCCGTTGAACTGTCCGACGCTGGCCTCCGGCAGATCGACATTCACATTAGGTGTGGTGCAGGTGCCGCCGCTGGCGATCGTGCCGCCGCTTTTGAACTGGGCAATCATGTAGGTGAGATCGCCTGGCGCAGCAATACCGTTATACGTCTCTAAATGTCGCAGATAAATCGGATCGAACAGGGGAATTGCGCCAGCGGTCAGGCCGGTGGTCGTTTTCACAAACCGCACCTGGGCATCAACACCCAAATAGAAGCGGTTACCGCTGTAGTTGACGGTGATAGACTCAGGATGGGTCTGTTGCCCGCCGGTGCCAATGGTCAGCGGCTGCCAGTTGGTCGTTTTACCATTCAGGGTATAACGCCAACGGACGATATACCCCAGGCCGGTTTTTACCGTGGTGTTATACAGCATGTAGGTTTGCCCATCGACCACGATAGTATTACGCGTGGTGTAAGGCGGGTAGCCCTGTACGCTAAACTGCACCGGCTGCTGGTAGGCGCTATTGGGGGTGCAGTTCCAGGCGGTGGAGTTGTAAGAATTGATCCAAGGACCCAGCACATCACCCACGGCGCTGTCTTTGCCAATCTCAATGGTGGCCGTATCGAAAAACTGATAATAACCACTGTTACGCGCGCAACTGACCGCCAGCCCTTCGGCACTGGCCGCTCCGCCATAGCCAAATATTAGCAATAAGCCAAGAAGCAAGCGCTTACCACGCTGCCGGAACCCCGCGCCAAGCCAGTACGTGAAAAAACGGGTCAAAGTCAGTCGTTGCTTCATTGGCATATTACCTCCAGGCGGCGATAGTCAGATTCAGCCCCAGGCGATACGGCGGGCAGTTGATAGGTAAACCGGCAACTTTCTCCGGCCCCCTCCCCCCATTTCACCTCTAACTGGCCTTTAGGGTTGTTGACTCGCAGTAAGCCTTCACCAACCTGACCGATATACCCCACGCTGCGCTGTTGTTCGTCGGACACGTTTGCGCCAAAGGGCAACGGATTACCAGCAACGTCTCGGGCCGTCACCAGGATCGAGTAGCCGCTTTCGGTCTCATAACGTAACAGCCCGACGGCACCGGCGGTAGGCGCGATCTTCTGGCTGGTGTATTTCAGCTCCACATCCCTGGAAAGCCCTTTCGGATCCAACTCCACGGTATTCTGGCGGTAAGGGCTGAGGTAAGGGACCACCGCCTTCCCGCTGTTATCCAGGCGCAGACCGCTGTAGTTGGTGATCCTGGCCCCCTTGGCGTTTTCTGCCTCGATGATCGCCGAAGTTTCCCCCAGCATCGGTGTAAACACCACTCCACCGCTATAAGCAACCAGGCCACCGGACATATTGGCACCATATTGTTGATAACCTTGGCCTGCGGAAACGCTGCCCCCAACGAAGGCATAAGGCGCGGCCCATGAGCCGTTGACGCCGCCGCTAACGCTGTTGCTACCATTTTTAGCATAGTCGTAGTTGGTAAAGGCGCTGTAGTTATACTGCCGGTCCTCTCCCAGGCTACCGGAAAGCGAGTTCTGCAACCCCTGGCGATCCTTTTGCTGGGTATAGCTGCTGGTCAGGTTAGGCGCACGCGAGCTGGAGCCCAATGGGATCGACAGGGTCAGCATGGCTTTGTTATCCCAGTTTCCGGTTGCCAGGTTGCGTGTCCGTGCGAAGTTAACCCCATAATTCAGCTTGTTATAGTGATTGTTGTAGCTGAGCTGATATTCGCGGTCAGTCTGGTCATGATCCCAATAATCCTGCACGTTGGCATTCAACGCGACCGTCCCAAAACCCTCCGGCAACGACTGGCTGGCGTTGATCTGGAAACGATTACGTCGTTTCCAACTGTTGTAGTCAGCAAAGCCGCTATCATTACTGTCGCGATCGCGCAGCAACATGGCGTCATCCACGTTGTAATACCCAGAGCTGGAATAGCGGTAGCTGGCCAGCGTGATGTTGGTATCCACCACCGGCAAAATTTTCGCATAGGTGAGCCGTACGCTCTGCCCCTGCTCGTTAGGACGGTTATCAAACTGCGTTTGTGCCTGGGTAATATCCGCCGAGAGCGCACCAAAATCGGTATTGAATGCCAGACCGCCCGAGGCGGCCGCATAGCCATCGGCACCGATCACGCCGGTATAACCCGTCAGCAGGTTAGTGAAACCATGCCTCAAGGTGCCCACCGCAATGGCAGGTTCCTCGCTCACCGAATTATTGCGATATTTCCCCGCCATCAGTGAATAGTGGGTTACACCTGGCCGCAGCAGTTCGGCTATCGAAGCATAGGTGACGGTAAAGCTGCGTTCGGTGCCGTCGGCTTCGGTCACCGTGACCAGCAGATCGCCGCCGCTGCCGGTAGGATACAAATCGTCAATAACAAACGGCCCTGGCGGTACCGTGGTTTCATAAATCTGGCTGCCACGCTGGCTTACACGCACCAGCGCGTTGGTATTGGCGATACCACGCACCACCGGGGCAAAGCCACGTTGGGAATCGCTGTACATACGATCGTCCGAGCTGATCTGAGCGCCAATGAACCCAATGCTGTCAAAGACTTGACCGTCGGTAGTCGATTGCCCCAGCACCATCCGGCTACGCCAGCCAACCAAAGGCCGCTCAAGATAGGTTTCATTGCTTTGATAGCGAAAACCCTCGTCATCATTCCAATTGGCTGACGCCCGGTAACGCAAACGCCACACGTCCCAGTTCAATCCGCCACGCAACCCCAAAAACTGGGTGGTTTGAGCAGATGAGTCGGAATGATCAGCACGGTAGGCGTTGTAGTCATATTGCAGAGTAGCCGCCGTGATGCCGTTATCCCACAGCTCAGGGCTGACATAACCACGGGCTTCATGCTGCAGCAAAGACTGCGGTGCACGCACATCCAACCGTTGGCCACCGCTATCAAAATTGCCCTCCACGCCAGGCACCAGTTCACCCAGCGCAATACACTGTTCCCCTTGCTGCAAGCGTGACAACACCGCCTTGTCCAGTTTATCCAAGGCAATGTCGAACAGACTTAACAGTTTCAGATCGTAGCAAGGCTGAGCGATGCTGCTTTGCGGCGAAGCCAGGGAAAAGTTGACGTCCTGCCGCCCTTTCCATTGGTCGTTAAGATAGAGATCGATGCGGTGAATGCCGGGAGCAACCGGGTTACCGCTGGAGAACTGGCTGACATCGACGGACGAACGCAGAAAAGACTCGTTGAACTCAATAGCCTCGGTTTCATCCGCATAAGCCAACGCCAAGGGAGCCAGTAAAATGGCTCCGGCAATGTAAATCTGGTTGAGAAAAGAGGGCCGCCAATCAAGACTTACCACTGCCCGCCAACGTCCGCTCATTTTTGTTATCCCCACCGAAATCATCAATCAGGCTGTAAAACGCTTTTAAGCCTGCTGACGGTGCCGATTTCATTCCTTGAATTTTCATCACCAACTCGCCAAAGGGGGCCACCATCCTTTCCTGCGTTTTCCCCAGATCGCCCAGCACTGGCGCGCCTTTGGCGCTGCGAATCTCAATCTGGCGGAAAGTAAGGTAATAAGGCGATGGGTTCTTGGCGACGATTTCGTAACCCGCAGCCCCTTTGCGTAAGCTCAGATCCAGTTTTTCGTAAGCCTGAGCCGGGGTCATTGGCAGGTTATCCGGCCGGTAGAACAGTTTGATGCGGGTACGGAAAGAGAACTGCATCAGGTTGTCGCCCGCGGCTATTTTTTGGGAAGCCTTGGGTGGTATTTCCAACACATTGAGCCAGAACAGAGATTCACGGTTACCCGGCAATCCTCCGCCGGTACGTGCAATGCGCAACGCCTGCCCTTTACCCGGATCGATACGGGCGACCGGTGGCGTCAGGGTAAAAGGCACCTTGACGGTGTCGGGTTTGGATTTGACATCACCGTTATCGATCCAGGACTGGATCAACACCGGGCTGGTCCCTTGGTTACGCAGTTGGGTAATCGCTTCACCGCTGTTTTCGTTATAAATAATGCGTGTGGCGTTGATGATCACACCAGCATCAGCGGCAACTGTCCATGTCAGCGCCAAGCTAAGGGCGGAAACGGTAAATAGAGTTCTTAACATGGCGCTGTCCTCTGAAAGGGATGAGGCTGCCCCCATCCCACGGCTGGATGTCTTACAGGTAGATGATGGTGTAATCCACCTGGGTATTAACCGTACCTGGCGTGACCGTCCCGTTCGCATAGTATTGCGCGTAATAATTCATTACGCCGCCACCGGAGCTGATATCAACGGCCAAATCGCCTTGGCTATGTGCATTACCCGCCATGATGCTGCCCAGATTGGCGTTCAACAGCTGAACCTGAACGTTGGTCGCCGTACCCGATGCCGAGTTGTTCAGGCGACCGGTGCTCTGTTCAACATAAGCACCTGCTTCAAAGAAGGTGCTGGCAGTATTAAGTGTAGCCCCCGCACAGTTGGTCAGTGCGATACTGAAAGGTGTTGCCCCTGCTGTTGCCCCAACGGCTGGCAGCGCAGAGATGGAAATAGTCGGCAAAGTTACCGTGGCGTCTTTAGACTGGTTGTTAACCGAAATATCGCAGGTAGTGTCAGTAATGGTACCGTTGATGGTAATGGTGCCATCTGCTGCCAGGGCAGAACCCGCAAAAGTCATACCGATAACAGCGGCCAGCAGGGTAGTTTTGGTGTTGTAAAATTTCATAATGATCCTAATCCGTTACAAGATAACTGTAGTTAACCAAGCACATTGCCGATTGGTGCGCCCGAGAATCTTTACTGTCATCGGTCCGTTATTTACCATCTTGCCGTACTTGTTTGTTTCCACCGTTCTGCAATAACTCCGCAGGTTCCGTGGTGAGCGTCATCAGTCAGTGACTTAAAAACAATCCTAACCACCCGTTGACGAGAAAAATCTTAACCCGCAATCGGTATAAAAGAATCATTAACTATTAACCTGCAATTATTTAGGTTTTAAACCTAAATTTAATGTTTTAGATCACTAATTTAATGCATAAAGCTCTGTATGACCTCATTGTTAAGCACAAAAAACTTGTTTGTTTTATGTTCAAATTATACAAATTTTAAACAATTCGGCGAGTTATTGCTCATCCGCCAAAAAACCAGACTACTGTTGCGATGATCAGGCCCATTCTTTTACTTGGCCTCACTGCAACAACGGCAAGCTGTCGTTCTCTAACCCTGAGCAAAACTCTATTTTGTGCTCACGTACGATGGTACAGCGCACAAAAAACAGGCGGCTCACGCCAGAAATAAAAGAGCGAACCTGGTTGCTGCGTATCACCAGTAGATATTCATCTGCCCGGCATTCGGCTTTTCGTTGCTCCACATAGGACAACATGTCCTGATTCAGACTGGGGCCGGGGACACCTGACTGCGTGGATGTCGACATAAACACCTTGCAACTCCCCGCCTTGCCAAGAAATACCTCCTGTCTGGCAAGCGAATTGGTGGCGTACATCGTAGAAGCGATCCCCAGTACAAAGACCAAACCAGCAACCCCAGCGATCAGCCCCCAACCAAGACGTTTTTTGTTAACTGGAGTGGCAATCTCTACGCTTGTCGGCAGATCGGGCTCATCATCCATCTCTGAAGCGATAGCAACATAATCGTCAGTCTCGGCTTCCAACTCGCTCTCTACTGGCAAATAGGCCTCATTGCCCACTGTCTGTGCAGGAACTAGCGGAGTAAAATGTCCATCGTCTTCCTGGCTGATTTCAACCTGGATCTCGCGGCGCAACATGAACCCTATTTTCGGCACGGTGACAATCACCTCATCATCGATACCCATCACCTTAAGCACCCGGCGTAACTTGCTTACGCATTGATTAAGGTTGTTATTGCTGGAGATCATGCCGTAGTCGTCCCACACCTTTTTGAAAATCACCTCCCGTTCCACGGGTTTGCCATAATTGGCGAGCAGTAATTGCAAAAGGCGTTTGGCAGGATTGGAAATAGAAGTGGGCTCGTCGGAAAAGTCGCTTGGACCCAACGTTCCGCTATCATCATCAAACAGCACACGATCGTTAAATCTGTATTTCATGTTAATCCGGACCATCATTGGGCTTATAGGATAATTCTGGCATAAGTTCCTAATAAAACATCAGTCACCGTTCAAAAAAGATACGGTGCAACAGTGCTCTCAGCTTGACGGCCTACGCAGTGATTTTCCTCGCGCTTTAAGAACGCCAATCTCTGGCATTGTTGTCGCCAACCGGTCACAATGCGGCTCACTTCCCCCCAAGCAGGAAATATGATGCCTTGCCACTATCCCGCCCAATACGCCTTCGATAGCGAAAGCGATGCCTGGCAAATTACCCTACGCGATTTCCCCGAGCAGCAGGCCGCCTGCTACAAACGTGAGGACGTTGAACTGGAGGCGCAGGAAAGCCTGCTGACGGCTATTGCCATTGAAATGGAAGAAGGGCGTCCAGTGCCTACGGCCTCCGCATTACAAAGCGGCGATATCGCCCTGCATTTGCCGGTGCTGGTAAAATTAAAGCTGGAACTGCATAACCATATGTTGAGCAGCAACACGTCAAAAGCGCTGCTGGCTCGCCAGATGGGGCTTAACGGTGCTCAGATCGATCGGTTGCTGGATGTGGCCTATGCCTCGAAAGTCGAGGCCCTTGAGCAAGCCCTGTTTCTGCTGGGCTACGAAGTGCATACCACGGTAGTGGCGATCCACCTGCCATCAGAATAAATAGTTTGCCCAGAGAGTAAATTTTTACCGTTTTGCGCCGATAGGGTTATTAAACAACCACCGATTGCAAAGTGAAGGCTAAAAATGGAACTCAACCGTCGTCATGTCTGGGCCGCTATCCTGCTTTCTTGTCTGATCTTCTGGGCTATCCTGATTGCCAGCGTCAGCGCCGTGGCCTGATGCATTGCTCCTCATAGTGAGGAAAATCGCGTCTCCCCCTGGCAGGGTAAAAAATCGGCAAAATTGTGATCAAAAACACAGTATTGAAATGGGTAGGATTTTGGGAGTACATTAGCGCCGATCCTGTTGCGATTCCTGGATAACCTCAAGGAACTTGAATCGCAACGACCGGTAAATCGTAGCTCAGGACGTTGTTCCTTCTGATTGAAGAACCCGCCATCCGCCGCTGATTTGCCACAAAATACTCAGACAACAATCGGGATCGTTGGTTTGCGAGGACTCCACAAGGAGTTGTTACGTGAAATACTTTTTGATGGGCGTTTCATTCATGCTGGTTGCATGGGTAGGCACCTTCATGCTGATGGTTGCCTAACAGCAATCTCACCAGGTACAAAGATAAAGGGGCGCTTCTGCGCCCCTTTGTTGTTTCTGCACCGCGAACTATTTGCCGGGCATCATCCGGCGCATGGTGTCGTCACCCCGCACATAGTGATGATAAATTGCGGCCAAGGCATGGATGCCGATGATGAAATATCCCGTGTTTGCCAAGGTTTCGTGCACCATTTTCAGCGTGCGGCGTATGCCCGCATCGGGCGTGACCCACTGCGGCACCTGCCAGCCCAACAGCATCCACTGTTTGCCACCATAGGCCAACGTCAAGAAGCCCAAAATCGGCAACGATAAAAACAGCAGATACAGCACCCAATGGAGAATTTTCGCCCCTAGCGCCTGCAATTCCGGCAAGGCCGGAGTGATCGGCGGCGTCGGATGCCGGTGGCGTAGCCCAAGGCGGATAAACATCAGCACAAACACCGACAGGCCAAAGTTAAAGTGCAGATCCTTCACCAATGCCGCGCTGTCATCCGGCACAGAGTCCTTCAGCAATATGGCACTGTAAGTCAGGATCACCATCACCAGCGTCAGCCAGTGCAGGAGGATTTGCGATTTGGCAAAACGAACGCTCATAGAGACTCCTACTAAATAAGGTATTAGCTGAGCATAGCGGATAACAACTGAAAAGAACCTTAAATAGAAGAAAAATCAGGATTGTGAGTACGTAACACGCCCCTCACCCTAACCCTCTCCCACAGGGAGAGGGGACCGATCGAGCGTGTTTGAAATTGTGGTGACTTACCTTGGATGAGAGACAATCGTGCTTGCTGAGATTATCGCTTTACTTCCAAACGAGCTGGGGCTAACAGCTCCCTCTCCCTGTGGGAGAGGGTTGGGGTGAGGGGCAACAGCGATTGCCGAGTCTCAGGCAACACACCAGCTCCCTCAAGATGAGGGGTTATTTGGTAGCAGGGGTTGCCGTTTTAGCTGGCTTGATTAACCCATCGGCACGGAACATCCCCTTGATGCCGCGCACCGCCTGGCGGATACGATCCTGGTTTTCAATCAAGGCAAAACGCACATGGGTATCGCCGTAATCGCCAAAGCCGATCCCCGGCGATACGCACACTTTAGCCTCCGCCAACAGACGCTTGGCGAACTCCAGCGACCCCAGATGCGCGTAAGGCTCAGGAATTTTGGCCCACACATACATCGAGGCTTTCGGGTTCTCTACCATCCAGCCGGCTTCGTGCAGCCCTTTCACCAGCACGTTACGGCGCTGGCGATACTGCTCGGCAATGTCCAACACACACTGCTGATCGCCTTCCAATGCGGCAATAGCGGCCACCTGCAACGGCGTAAAGGTGCCGTAGTCGTGGTAGCTTTTAATGCGTGCCAATGCGCTAACCAGCTCAGGGTTACCCACCATAAAGCCAATCCGCCAGCCGGCCATATTATAGCTTTTCGACAAGGTGAAGAATTCTACCGCAATGTCTTTGGCTCCCGGCACCTGCATGATCGAAGGCGCTTTCCAGCCGTCATAGACGATATCGGCGTAGGCCAGATCGTGGATCACCAGCACGTCATACTGCTTCGCCAGCGCCACTACCCGCTCAAAGAAATCCAGTTCTACACACTGCGCCGTCGGGTTGGACGGGAAGCCCAGGATCATCATTTTTGGCCGCGGAATGGTTTCACGAATGGCGCGCTCCAGCTCACCAAAGAAATCCACGCCGTCCACCAGCGGCACGGAACGCACCTGCGCACCGGCGATCACCGCGCCATAAATATGGATCGGGTAACTTGGATTCGGCACCAGCACCGTATCCCCATGATCGAGCGTTGCCAACATCAGATGCGCCAGCCCCTCTTTCGAGCCGATGGTCACAATGGCTTCGCTCTCAGGATCGATATCGACCTGATAGCGTTCTTGGTACCAGTGCGAAATAGCTCGGCGTAGGCGCGGAATACCGCGTGAGGTTGAATAGCCATGCGTATCGTCACGCTGGGCTACGGTGCAGAGTTTCTCTACGATATGCGGCGGCGTCGGGCCGTCCGGGTTACCCATGCTGAAATCGATAATATCTTCCCCGCGACGGCGCGCGGCCATCTTCAGTTCAGAGGTGATATTAAATACATAAGGGGGCAGGCGTTCGATGCGCGTGAAACGGCGCGGGTTGTTATCAGACATAGCTACCTCGAAGAGACGTTAGCGCCCGGACCATCCGAGCGACGCTGGCCACAGAATGGCCGAACATCGAACATAACTCAGCCTTGTCAGGCTGTCGAGCCCCCCGCATAACAATTTTTTTACCGTTTGGCAGCCGCAAACTCCGTCGCCAGCAACCCCAACCGCCAGTCATTACACCACCGGTCCGCCAGGCGGAAATTGTCACGCAACGTCCCTTCCAGTTGAAAACCGCAGCTCTCCAACAGACCCCGTGAGGCTAAATTCCCCTCTGTCACCGTGGCATACACTTTGTGAAACCCGCAGGCATTGAAGGCAAAGTCCAGGATCACGGGCAGCGATTCTTTGCCATAACCTTTCCCTTGCCCTTCCGGCAAGCTGCCAAAGCCTACTTCGGCCTGCTGGCAAGGGGACCACTCAGGGCGAAACCCGGTCATTCCCACCGCGTGACCGCTGTTTTTTTCTCTCATCACCAGACACAACCAGCGATCGCAATGCTTATCCCATGCGGGCAAGCGTGCTTCAAAACGTTCACGGATCTCGTGTTCCGGCAGCGGATCGGCAATGTAACGGATCACCTGAGGATCCTGGAACAGACGTAGGAATAACGGCCAGTCATCAGCCGTTAGTGATGTCAGCAGCAAGCGCGGTGTTTCCAATTTCATCAGGTAAATCTCCGAAAAACGAAAAAGAGGAAGTTACGAATGAAAGATATCCCTTTATTTTCCCCTATTAAACCCAGATAATCGTTAACTAGGTTACAACAAAACAGCAACTTTATAACACTACCCTACCACCACCATCCTCGCCCACCGGCGGGCCAAGGAGAACACCATGGCTTCATTACTCATCGATGATATTCCTGCCGCAATACAAAGCGTCAAGCAGCAGTTACGCCAGGCTTTACCCAACTATCGCGAAGTCTTCCTGGAACTGGAAGACAATATTCGCCAGCAGGTGGAGCAAATCCGTCAGGAACTGGCCAACGGCCAGGACCCGGTGCCGCAGGTGGACGCCGAAGATATTCTGCAGCAACGCGTTACCGAACAACAGATTGCCCTGATTAAACAGCGCGGCGTGTGCGCAATTCGGGGCGTATTCCCACGCAGCAAAGCCGAGGCCTGGAACCAGGAGATCGGCGATTATCTGGAACGCAATAATTTCATCGAGCGGCTAAAAAATGCCGCCGAAGATAATTACTTTGGCAAACTGGCTGCCAGTAAGCCACAGATCTACGGCATTTATTGGTCAAAGCCCCAGGTCGAGGCTCGTCAAGATCAGCGCATGCATGCGGTACAGGTGTTCCTCAACAGCCTGTGGGCAACCGAAAGCAACGGTAAACAGCACTTTGACCCAACACGTGTTGCTACCTATGCCGACCGAACCCGCCGCCGCCCGCCAAACTCCTCTTCGTTGGGCCTTTCCCCGCATGTGGATAGCGGCACCATCGAACGCTGGCTGGATGAGAATTTCCGCTATGTCTATCGTCACGTGTTCTCCGGCAACTGGCAGCAATACGATCCCTTTGCCGCCGATGGCCGCACCGAAGTGCGCGAGATTGCCTCACCGGCGGTTTGTTCCATGTTCCGCACCTTCCAGGGCTGGACGGCGCTGACACCGCAACGCACCCACGCCGGAACGCTGAACGTGGTACCGATCGCCAACGCCATGGCCTATATCCTGCTGCGTGCCCTGCAAGACGATGTGGCGGATGACGATCTGTGCGGAGCCGCACCAGGCCGGGCGCTCTCTATCTCGGAACAATGGCATCCCCTTTTATTAGGTGGGTTATCCCCTATTCCCGATCTGGAGCCGGGAGATACGGTATTCTGGCACTGTGACGTGATCCATTCGGTAGAAAACGAGCATAACGGCGAGTTCGACAGCAACGTGATGTACATCGCCGCCGCGCCGGGTTGCGAGAAGAACGATGCCTATCTGCAACGGCAGTTGCCAAGCTTCCTGTCCGGCAAAAGCCCGGTGGATTTTGCTGCGGATGATTTCGAAGTGGATTTCATTGGCCGCGCCACCGTTGACCTGCTGACGCCGCTAGGCAAGGAGCAATTGGGTATCAAATAGCCCTGATGATCGCGGTGTGCTCCGGCCACCGCGGTCATTGCCACGCTGTGATATACTGTGGTCTCCCGTTCGTCGCAGTGAGCCGCCGTTGTGCACCCTGTTTTTGAAATGTTGTTAGCGGTCTTCGATCGTGCCGCCCTGATGTTGATCTGCCTGTTTTTCCTCACCCGCACCCGGCTGTTTCGCCAGCTGTTGCAAAAGGAAGATCATACTCCGCTGGAACTGGCCGCAGTCACGGCCATCTTCTCTCTGTTCGCCCTGTTCAGTACTTATTCTGGCATCAACGTCGAAGGCTCTCTGGTTAACGTACGCGTGATTGCCATTATGGCCGGGGGGATCCTGTTTGGCCCCTGGGTCGGCATCATTACCGGCATTATCGCCGGATTGCACCGCTATCTGATCGATATCGACGGTATCACCTCGGTTCCCTGCCTGATCACCAGCATTATTGCCGGGATCGGTGCCGGTTATATCAACCTGAAAGTGAAGAAAGGCCAGCGCTGGCGTGCCGGGATCTTGGGAGGCATGCTGTGCGAATCACTCACCATGCTGCTGATCGTTGCCTGGGCCAAACCCACCGAACTCGGGCTGGATATCGTGTCTAAAATTGCCCTGCCGATGATCCTCGGCACGGTGTGTATCGGCCTGATCGTGCTGCTGGTGCAAAGCGTCGAAGACGAAAAAGAGGTGATTGCGGCACGGCAGGCCAAGCTGGCGCTGGATATCGCCCGTAAAACGCTGCCCTATTTCCGTAATATCAATAGCGAATCGCTGACTACCATTTGCGAAATTATCCGCCACGATATCAATGCCGATGCGGTCGCCATCACCGATACCCAACATGTGCTGGCCTACGTCGGCGTGGGAGCAGAGCACTACCCACTTGGGCGCGCAGGGCTGAGCCGAGTCACGCTGGAAAGCATCCAGCAGGGCAAAATCATCATCAAAAACAACCTCGAGAACCAGACCGCACCGCAGATCCATTCCCAACTGGTGATCCCTCTATGGGAAAAGGGTGAGGTGACCGGGGCGCTGAAAATTTACTACTGTCATGCCCATCAGATCACCAATACGCTGAAGGTGATGGCGGTTGGTCTGTCGCAGATTATCTCCACCCAGATGGAAGTCTCGCGCATCGAGCATCTGCGCCAAATGGCGGACAAGGCCGAAATGCGCGCGCTACAAAGCAAAATAAACCCGCATTTCCTGTTTAATGCGCTGAACGCTATCTCGTCGTCAATCCGGCTAAATCAGGATACCGCCCGCCAGTTAATCATCAACCTGTCACGTTACCTGCGCTATAACCTGGAACTGAACGACGAACTGATCGATATCCGTAAGGAACTGCATCAGATCCAGGACTATATCGCCATCGAGCAGGCGCGCTTCGGCAGTAAGCTGACGGTGATTTATGACATCGACGACGATATTGCCGTGCGCATCCCCAGTCTACTGATCCAGCCGCTGGTGGAAAATGCCATCGTGCACGGTATTCAACCCTGTAAAGGGAAAGGCGTGGTGGTGATCGCGGTGAAAGATCGGGGCGATCGTGTCAGGATTTCGGTGAAGGATACTGGCAACGGCATCGATCCGATGGTAATCGAACGCGTAGCGCGCAATGAAATGCCTGGCCACAATATCGGCCTGCTCAACGTACATCACCGGGTTTCATTGCTCTACGGCGAAGGATTGCGCATCCGACGGCTGGAGCCGGGAACGGAAATCGCCTTCTATGTCACCAAAAATGGCAATAAACTGCAGAGCGAAAACAGCCCACAACCTGCCGGGGAACAGTTATGAAAGCCATCATTGTGGAAGATGAGTTTCTCGCCCAGCAAGAGCTGACTTATCTAATTAATAAACATAGTAATATCATTATCGAAGCCACCTTTGAAGACGGCCTTGACGTGCTGAAATACCTGCAAACCCATCAGGTCGATGCCATTTTCCTCGATATCAATATTCCGTCGTTAGACGGCGTATTACTGGCGCAGAACATCAGCAAGTTTGCGCATCGTCCGTCGATCGTGTTTATCACCGCCTATAAAGAACATGCGGTGGAGGCGTTTGAGATCGAGGCGTTCGACTACATCCTCAAGCCGTATCATGAAGCACGTATCATCACCATGCTGCAAAAGCTGGAAGCATTGCATAGCCGACCGGCGCAGACGCCGGAGCCTAGCGCACCAGCAAATCGCACCAGCCACAGCATCAACCTGATCAAAGACGAGCGCATCATCGTCACGGATATCAACGACATCTACTACGCCGCCGCCGATGAGAAAGTCACGCGGGTGTATACCCGGCGCGAAGAGTTTGTGATGCCGATGAATATCACCGAGTTTTACCAACGGCTGCCGGAAGAGTTTTTCTTCCGCTGCCACCGGTCGTATTGCGTCAATCTGTCCAAGATCCGGGAAATCGTTCCATGGTTCAACAACACCTATATTCTGCGGCTGAGCGATCTGGATTTTGAAGTTCCGGTCAGCCGCAGCAAGGTCAAGGCGTTCCGCCAACTGATGCGCCTGTAATTACCAGCGTGGACCTCCACGATAGTAACCCGGTGGTGGCGGAGGCGGCATCCGGTGATAACGTGGCCCATCACGCCATTCACGCGGTGGCGGCCCGTAGTAGATCACCCGTGGCGGCGGCCCATAGTATTCACGTGGGCCATAATATTCGCGTGGGCGATGCTGGTACCACCAGCGTGGTTCACGCCAGCGATAACCATCCCAGTAATGGCCACGGTCATCACGATCGCCAATATGCACCGACATACCGGGCACATTGATCCCGACAGAAACATCCGCATGGCTCACCGCAGGCAGTGACAGCGGCAGCAACGCAGCCAATAACAACAGCATTTTTTTCATTGGGTAACTCCCAGAGAACAGAACCTGTCCATTTCCCCATCACAGTAGTTCCGCACCAGTACGTTCTCTATAGGACGAAAGCCCAATTACGTCTTTCAGACATATCCTTCACAATTACCACACAGTTTGCCGCGTCGGTTTAGCCATCTTTTTGACATATCTTTGATATAGATCACGCCCGGCAGGCCGCATTCCAACGGCATTTTGGCCCTTATTCGGCAACTCATGCAGCGATAACGGCATTTCATTCCTCGGCAGCGGCAGTTCATTCCCGATCCGCCATTAGCAACGATCGCCCCCTTTATAATAAGCCCATACCGCAGGGCTCTGGTGGCCTTGCTAATTTTGCCAATAGGCAACGCCATTACAGGAAGGAGACCGGCCATGAACAGCAAACCGGCAAATCGCAGCTTAATCGTTCTCGGCACCATCATCTGCCAGATGGGCCTCGGCACTATCTATACCTGGAGTCTGTTCAACCAGCCGTTGGTAGACAAGTTCCACTGGGGCCTTGGCGATGTCGCTACCACCTTCTCGATCACCAGCTTCTTCCTGGCCTTTGCCACACTGTTCGCCGGTAAACTGCAAGAGCGTTTCGGTATTCGTAATCTGACGCTGGTCTCCGGCGTGCTGGTCGGCCTGGGATTGATTGCCAGCGCCCACGTGCAATCGCTGGATATGATTTATCTGTTAGCGGGCGTGGTGGTCGGTTTTGCGGTGGGTATCGCTTACATCTCTACGCTGTCTAACCTGATCAAATGGTTCCCAGACAACAAAGGGCTGATTTCCGGCATCTCCGTCGGGGCGTTCGGCAGCGGCAGCCTGTTGTTCAAATACGTTAACGCCGCCTTGATTAGCGGTGCCGGCGTCTCTGCCGCCTTCTTCTACTGGGGCGTGATCGTGATGGCGCTGATTGTGCTGGGCTCCATGCTGCTCAAAGAACCGGTGCAGGTTAACCAACAGGCTAACCACGGCACGCTGGGCAACGATTACACCGTGCGCCAGATGCTGGCCAGCAAAGAGGCCTACATGCTGTTCGTGATTTTCTTCGCGGCCTGCATGAGTGGCCTGTATCTGATCGGTATCGTTAAAGACATGGGCGTACAGCTGGCTGGGATGGATTTGGCCACCGCCGCCAACACCGTTTCCGCCGTGGCAATCTTCAATACCGCAGGCCGCATCATTCTGGGCACCCTGTCCGATAAAGTAGGCCGTATGCGCGTCATCAGCTTCACCATGCTGGTCACTATTCTGGCGATTGCCGCACTGAGCTTCGTGACGCTGAGCCATACGTTGTTCTTTATCTGCGTCGGTGCGGTTGCTTTCTGCTTCGGTGGCAACATTACCGTCTTCCCGGCGATTGTCGGTGACTTCTTCGGTCTGAAAAACCACAGCAAAAACTACGGCATCATTTATCAGGGCTTTGGTCTGGGCGCGCTGGCAGGGTCGTTTGTTGCCAACCACTTCGGCGGCTTCCACGCGACCTTTATGGTGATGGGTGTGCTGTCGGTGATTTCACTGCTGATCACCCTGTTTATCAAAGCGCCGAAAGCGGTTGAGCAGGAAGAAGAGTCTCACGCAGAGCCGGTATTGGCTAAGGCCAACGGCTAATCACCCCATAGTCTTTGGTCGGCAAAAAAAAGGGGCGCAGCCAAACTGGTAGCGCCCCTTTTTTATTGGCTGATTACAGGTGTATCCCCAATGTCTGGCGAAGATGGGCACCGGCTCCCAGCAGCCCCGGTTGGGAATGGGTGATCATAAAAACTGGAATTTCACGTACATAGTCTTTAAAGCGGCCCTTGTCTTCAAAGGCGGCGCGGAACCCGGAGGCCTTGAAGAACTCCATAAAGCGCGGCACGATGCCCCCGGCAATATACACCCCGCCAAACGTCCCCAGGTTCAACGCCAGGTTGCCGCCAAACCGCCCCATAATCACGCAGAACAGTGACAGGGCACGGCGACAATCGGTACAGCTGTCCGCCAGCGCACGCTCTGTGATGTCTTTTGGCTCCAGCTTCTCGGGTAGCCGCTTGTCTGCCTTAACGATGGCACGGTACAGATTCACCAGCCCAGGGCCAGACAGCACACGCTCCGCAGAGACGTGCCCTACTTCGCCACGCAGTACCTCGAGGATGATGTCCTCTTCTTCGCTGTTCGGTGCAAAATCCACGTGGCCGCCCTCACCCGGCAGGCTCACCCAGCGGCGGTTAACATGCACCAGATGCGCTACCCCTAGGCCAGTACCCGCACCGTAAACGGCAATCGGTTTATCCTTTTGCGCTTTGCCACCGCCAAACTGCAACACGTCATCTTCGGACAGCATCGGGATAGCCATCGAAACCGCGGTAAAATCGTTAATCACTTCCAGGTGCTTTAAGCCCAGGCTTTCTTTCATCGCTTTGATGGAGAAGGCCCAGGTGTGATTGGTCATGGCGACCCAATCCTCCGTTACCGGGCAGGCGATGGCAATACAGGCATCCTGAACCTCCAGTTGCAGCTCGGCCAGGTATTGGCGGATCACCGCTTCCAGGCTATCGAACTCCAGACCAGAATAGGTTTTCGCCTGGGCGATCTCGCCCGTCTCGACAGTGCACAGCGCCAGGCGGGCATTGGTGCCGCCAACATCACCTACGAGGGCATAGGTCATCGGTGTTTCTCCCTAAAATGAATAATACGAAATTGGGTACACTGTAAAATCACGCCGCCCAAACAACAATCGGCATTCTGCGGCCCGCTGCGCAATAGCGATCTCGATCACAAAAATCGTTTCAGCCAGCACCGTTTTCACCGATTTATACCGGCGGTTACAGATTGGCGCAAAAAACGTGAGATGAATGCGATGGCGTGCGGCTACCATTAGCGAAATCGCTCCGTTGGAGCTATATACTATGCAAAACATTTCTCTGGGGCCTGGCGATTCTGCTGGCTTTACTCTCTGTTTTCCCTGCAAATCAGGGACGTAACAACAAGGGATCCCGCATGCTGCATCCGCGTGCCAATGCTATGTTGGCCTTCGCCCTGCCCGCGATCGTTATCGGTTCTGTCTCCAGCCTGATCCTCATCTTGCTGATGGAGAGTGCCAGTGTGCTACAGAATTTGCTGTGGGCTCGCCTCCCGGAGCTGCTCAATATCGATAGCCATTCCCCCTGGTGGACCATCGGTATTCTCACGCTGACCGGTATAGCCGTTGGGTTGATCATACGTTTCGTACCGGGCCATGCCGGGCCAGATCCGGCTACCGAATCACTGATAGGCATGCCTTTGCCGCTATCCGCCGTGCCGGGGTTGGCGTTAGCTTTGATGATCGGCCTGGCAGGCGGCGTCAGTTTGGGGCCGGAAAACCCGATCACCGCCATCAATATTGCCCTGGTGGTCGCACTCGGGGCCAGGCTATTACCCAAAGTGCCCAAGATGGACTGGATCATCCTCGCCGCCGCGGGCACGATTGGCGCGATGTTTGGTACACCGGTTGCCGCCGCCCTGATTTTCTCGCAAACGCTGGGGGGGAATAGCGAAGTCCCACTGTGGGATCGGCTGTTTGCCCCGCTGATGGCCGCTGCCGCCGGGGCCGTCACTACCCAGATGTTCTTTACCCCGAACTTTGCCCTACAGCTTGATGCTTACGATGTGACCCGGCTACGCGATATCTTCAGCGGCTCAGTGGTCGCGCTGATCGCTATTGCTCTGGGGATGGTGGCGATCTGGTGCTTCCCACGTATGCACCACATGTTCCATTCGCTGAAAAATCCGGTATTGATGCTCGGACTAGGCGGTCTGTTGCTGGGGATCCTTGGGGTGATTGGCGGAGATGTCACCCTGTTCAAAGGGTTGGATGAGATGAAACTGTTGGTGGTCGACGGCAGTTTCACCACCAGCCAATTGTTGGTGATCACCCTGACCAAGCTGGCCGCCCTGGTGGTAGCTGCCGCAAGTGGCTTCCGTGGCGGGCGTATTTTCCCGGCGGTATTTATCGGTGTCGCACTGGGGTTGATGTTGCATCAACATGTTCCGGCGGTTCCGGCAGCGATCACCGTTTCCTGTGCCATTATGGGGTTGGTGCTGGTAGTGACTCGCGACGGCTGGCTGAGCCTGTTTATGGCCGTGGCGGTGGTGCCAGAGCTGCACCTGTTACCGATATTGTGTATTGTGATGTTGCCCGCCTGGTTAGTGCTGGCGGGCAAACCTTTAATGCTGGTAGTAAAATACCAGCCTCCGCATGAAGACTAGGCCAGAGCATACTCGGCAGCGGCATGCGCATGAATTGCCGTGGTGTCGAATACTGGCACAGCGGCATCTTGTGCGCTAACCAACAGGCCGATCTCGGTGCAGCCAAAGATAATCCCCTCGGCGCCCTGCTGTTCCAGCTTGGCAATAATCCGGCGATATTCATCGCGTGAGGTATCAACGATCTTGCCCAGGCACAGCTCTTCATAAATGATGCGGTGTACGATATCGCGATCGGCAGCATCCGGTGTGACCACTTCGATAGCAAATTTATCCTGCAAACGCCCACGGTAAAAATCCTGCTCCATGGTAAAGCGCGTACCGAGTAAGCCGATACGGCGAATATTTTGCTGCCGTACCTGCAATGCCGTGGCATCGGCAATATGGATCAGTGGCAGACCGCTGGCCTGTTCCACCACATCCGCCACCTTATGCATAGTGTTGGTACAGATCACGATAGCTTCGGCACCGGCAGCACGCAGCGAAGCGGCGGCCCCTGCCAGCAAACGGCCAGCGCCTTCCCAATCACCTTGGTGTTGCAAGCGTTCCACCTCATGAAAATCCACGCTGTAGAGCACGATTTTGGCTGAATGCAGGCCACCAAGCCGCTGTTTCACCTGCTCGTTGATCATTCGGTAATAGGGGATGGTGGATTCCCAACTCATCCCACCCAATAATCCCAACACTTTCATTCGGTTCTCCTTGGTTTTGACTCACTATCAACCAGACATTACCCGAGAACGACCCGACTGACGAAGCAATTATTTGCTGCGCGAACTGCTAACCCGAGCCTGACGCGGCTCGAACCAACGCTGGCGCAGGGTATCGTAGAGCCAGTTATACGCCATGGTATAGGGCAGGAAGAACAGGAAGAAACCAATCTCCAACACAAAGGCCTGCCACAACGAAATATTGAGCATAAAGGCGGCTATCGGCAGACCAATCAGCACAAACCCGGCTTCAAAGCCAAAGGCATGGCCAATACGCACTTTGAGCGTTCTGACCACTCGGCTCACCGGCCACAGCCGATCAAAGATCGAGTTATAGACGATATTCCACAGCATGGCGACGGTAGATAACATGATCGCCAGCGTCCCGACCTGTGCCATAGAGCGGTTAAGCAACCATGACCCCACAGGGGCACAGATCATTACAGCGATAGCTTCGAATCCCACTGCGTGAACGATACGTTCAGTCAACGACTTGTTTTGCAACTGCATACTTCACCTGCTTTGTGATCATTATTGAAAAAGTCAGGTGATTATCATCGCTTTTTTGCGTAGATTAAAAATAGGTTCCATCGATAAAGTAGATACATCATGCGCTATTCCCCAGAAGCCCTCCTGGCCTTTGTTGAGGCCGCCGCGTTAGGCTCGTTTTCTGCCGCCGCACGCAGGTTGCGCAAAAGCCAATCCACCATCAGCACCGCCATTGCCAATCTGGAGGCAGATCTCGGACTGACGCTGTTCGATCGCCAAGCCCGCCAACCAGTATTGACGGAGGCCGGCCGCAAGGTGCTGGGCCACGTGCAGGAAATTCTCGCGGCCAGCGAACGGCTCGATGCGCTGAGCATCCGCTTGGGGGACAATATCGAACCACGGCTGACCATCGTTTTTTCCGATACCTATCAACCCAACCATCACGATAACCTACTGAAACATTTCGAGCGGCGTTATCAGGATATCGAGCTGGAATGTATGATCGCCGAAGGGGAGGATGTGCTGGATCTGCTACAGACTGGCCGCGCTCACTTGGGGATGCTGGCGGTTCAACCCACCTATCCCCCCGAGATCGCCGTCTCCAGGCTGCCAGAACAGACTGAAATGGGGCTGTTTGTTGCTCATGACCATCCGCTGACCCGTCTCCCGGCCCTGACGCAGGCCCACCTTGCCAGCAGCCGCCAACTTTACCTGAACACCTATACCAGCAACAACGCGACTAAACCGCGCGGGCGAACCTGGTCGGCGCCCAGCTATCTGATGCTGTTGGAGATGGCAGAACAAGGGGCAGGTTGGGCGATATTGCCGCACTGGCTGGTCAAACAGTACGGGCAGCAACGTCTGACAGAGCTGAAAATGCGTGGCTGGCCGCAAACCATCTCAGTCGACGCCGTATGGTCCAAGCTTACCCCGCCGGGGCCAGCGGGGCTGTGGTTATTGGATCGCCTGCTGGAAAATGCCACCGATCAGGCCGCCGCATTACGCGATTGAATGGCCCGTGAAACGCTATCTAGCAGTTCGGGAAAATCCATTTTCGGCAGCACCACCTCGATAAACGCCAGTTGCTCGCAACCACCGACCTCTCCAAGCGCCGCACGCAGTTGCTCAGGCTCGGTGACCCGCAGGCACTTCATCTTATGATCGAGCGATAAAGCCTGCGGTAGCCGCGTCCAGTTCCATTGCGCAATATCGTTATAGCGCTGTTCCGGCCCATGGATGGCTCGCTCGATAGTGTAACCGTCATTATTCAGCAGCAAGATCACCGGCTTTTGCCCATCGCGCAACATACTCCCCAACTCCTGCACGGTAAGCTGAGCGGCTCCATCACCAATCAGCAATATCACTCGACGCTGAGGCTCGGCAGTCTGCGCGCCAAACGCCGCCGGTAAGGTATAGCCGATCGATCCCCATAAGGACTGTACGATAAACCGGCACCCCTGCGGCAGCGTCAGCGACGCAGCGCCAAAACAGGCGGTACCCTGCTCCGCAATCAGGATATCTCCCGGCAGCAAGAAGTCTTGGATCTGCTGCCAGAAACCATGTTGATCCAGACCGCTGGCACTGGGACCTGGCAGCGCTGGCCGTTTGATCGACGGCAACGTCCATTTGCTGGCCAACGATAACGTCAGTTGGTGTAAAGCCTTCACCGCGTCCCGCATCGGGA
The DNA here is from genome assembly GCF_016428815.1 of Serratia sp. ASV30. Taxonomy (NCBI): domain Bacteria; kingdom Pseudomonadati; phylum Pseudomonadota; class Gammaproteobacteria; order Enterobacterales; family Yersiniaceae; genus Serratia; species Serratia sp. ASV30. Next base: position 35,840 of record NZ_JAELTL010000013.1, read on the forward strand.
CCTGGCTGAATACCTGCTGCCCAACCCTTGCCTCGAACGGCTGAATATCTATGCATTTATCCACGGGCAGGTTATGACTAAAACCGGCGGTGATGGCGTCGGTGAAACGCACCCCGACGTTAATCACCACATCGGCCCCCTCAATCTGCTGCCTGACTTGCGGATCGCTCGCGGCTGCGGCATAGGTTCCGGTGAAGCAGGCATGGGTTTCATCCAACACGCTTTTGCCTAACAGTAATGTGGAATGAGGAATATTGACCTCATTCATCCATTGTTCCAGCACCGGTTCGGCACCAAAGCGTTCGGCCAGGAAATCCGCCAGCAGGGAAACCTTCTGCGCTGCCTGCAGTTTTTCCCGTGCGGCGGCGATAAATGCCTGTAGGGAAACGTCGGACAGATTGGGCTGGCGTAACACTAAAGGTGCCGGGCGCGAAGCCAACGGAGCTTCAGCAACGTCACTTGGCAACAGCAGGTACACCGGGCGGCGCTCGTAAAGTGCGGTGGTCAACAGGCGATCGATTTCCGCTTCCGCATTGCTGGCCGTCAGGCTGGCCTGGGCGATGGTGACCTCTTTCGCCATGCGGGCAAAATGACCAAAATCCCCATCCCCCAACGAATGGTGCAACAAATCCCCGGCACGCTGGGCTCGCAAAGCCGGGGCGCCAACAATGTGGATCACCGGCAGGTATTCGGCATAGCTACCGGCAATGCCGTTTATCGCACTTAATTCACCCACGCCAAAGGTGGTCAGCAGTGCCGCGGCAGGCTTGCAGCGGGCATAACCATCGGCAGCATAGGCGGCGTTTAGCTCGTTGGCGCAGCCGACCCAGGTTATCTGCTGATGATCAATAACGTGATCGAGAAACTGCAGGTTGTAATCTCCCGGTACGCCGAAAAAGTGGCGAATGCCAATCTGGGCTAACCGATCGAGAAGGTAATCTGCCACCGTATAGCTCTTGCTCATGATCATCACCTAGGTAACGGGAGAATGGTTAGTATTAAGTATTAAAGATGCTGCCGAATTTTCGAACTTTATCGGCAAGAGGCACTGGAAACCTCACTTTACATCTACGCACTAACGGTATGCAGTAGAGATCATCCATAAGCAATTTGAATAAATGGCGGACAATTAGCGTGATCTGGCACTCTGACAACCCAGATGTAAGCGCATACACTGAATATCATTTCCCGCCGTCGATGAGGATTTTATGGTTTATCAAGCTGAGCCTGCCCGCTACCAGAATATGGAATATCGCCGCTGTGGCCGCAGCGGGCTGCAACTGCCAGCCGTTTCGCTCGGTATGTGGCACAACTTTGGTGATAGCTCGCTGTATGACAATGCGCGCAGTCTGGTACATCGTGCCTTCGATCTTGGCATTACCCACTTCGATCTGGCCAATAACTACGGGCCACCGCCGGGTTCTGCCGAGGAGAATTTCGGCCGCATTTTGCATCAGGATCTCCAGCCTTATCGCGATGAGCTGATTATCTCTTCCAAGGCGGGCTACACCATGTGGCCTGGCCCCTACGGTGACTGGGGATCGAAGAAATACCTGGTCGCCAGCCTGAACCAGAGCCTGCAACGCATGCGGCTCGACTATGTGGATATCTTCTACCATCACCGCCCTGACCCAGATACGCCGCTGGAAGAAACCATGGCGGCGCTGGATTTGATAGTCCGCCAAGGGAAAGCGCTGTATGTCGGGTTATCGAATTACCCGGCCGAACGGGCGCGGCAGGCATTTGCCATACTGCAACAGCTTGGTACTCCTTGCGTGATCCACCAGCCGAAGTACTCGATGTTTGAACGCTGGGTCGAACCCGAGTTGCTGGATACGCTGGAAGAGCATGGCGTGGGGTCTATCGCCTTCTCACCATTGGCCGGAGGCATGCTGACCGATCGCTATCTGCAAGGCATTCCGCCTGATTCACGCGCAGCGAGCGGCAGCCGATCGCTCACTCCCGAGCAGATTACCGAAGCGAAACTGCAAAAGGTTCGCCAACTGAACGCGCTGGCAGAACAGCGTGGCCAAAAGCTTTCGCAGATGGCGCTGGCCTGGGTATTGCGCAACGATCGGGTCACTTCCGTTTTGATCGGTGCTAGCAAAGTCAGCCAGATTGAAGATGCGGTCGGTATGTTGGCCAACCGTAAGTTCAGCGCAGAAGAAATCGCCAAGATTGAGCAGATCCTGATGTAATCGCTTACAAACCGCCGGTGGATTATCGGCGGTTTTTTCACCTTCCTCCTCAGATAACTCCCAATCCCTGGTGTTCCCCATGGCTTTCAGAATTTCCCCAAAGGCGCAGCCGCTCCACGGCGATAGCATCCCTCGGATAAATACCTCATGGATTTTACGCATAGCGTTAAAGAACGAGGGATAACAACCGTTTTGCATGGCCAAAACCTATACCGATGAACGTGCTTCATTATCGGTACCCGGCCAAGGGAGCCTAAATGTTCAAACCTCTGTTTACCGCTGCCATTCTGGTGGCGCTTTTCATACCCATCGCCCATGCTAGCAGCGTCAATATTGATTTGCTGCCGGGGGTCTCACTGCAGATTGGTGACCAGGACAAACGGGGCAATTACTGGGACGGTTACGACTGGCGCGATCGCGATTGGTGGCATGGCCATCAGGGGCGTGATTTAGGGGAGCGCAGCCGCCGGGGCTACTATTGGGATGGCTATCGCTGGCGTGACCGCGATTACTGGCAGAAAAATTATTACTATCATGATGGCCGCTACCGCAAGGCCGATAAATACTATTACAAAAATTATAAAAAACAACATCATAAGAACAAACATCATCACGAAAAACACTATCACGATCATGATAATTGACCCCTCACCCCAACCCTCTCCTACAGGGAGAGGGAGCCGATCGGCATCGTCATCAGGTACAGAAGTCAACCTGTAGCACGTTTATCCCTTCTCCATGAGTGAGGGTCGGATGAGAGGAACTATCCTAAAGCAGGTTGCTGATCAGCAGATAACCGTTTAGCCCAACCACCACCAACACAATCAGTTTACCGAGATTCTGAATCAGACGACCGTTGACCATATCCCCCATCAGTTCACGGTTGCCGGTAAACGCCAGCAGCGGCACCAACGCCAGGGCAATACCAAAGCTCAGCAGTACCTGGCTCAAAACCAGAATACGCGTCGCATCCATCCCCATCATAATGACAATAAACGATGGCATCATGGTGACCACCCGCCGTACCCAGATAGGAATATAGAAGCGGACAAAGCCCTGCATCACCACCTGCCCTGCCAAAGTACCTACTACGGTAGAAGAGAGACCTGCTGCAACCAGGCTCAGGCCAAAAATGGTGGCCGCCGCATTGCCGAGCAGCGGTTGCAACGTCAGGTAGGCTTGGTCAAGATCGGTAATGCCGCTGTGGCCGTTGAAATGGAATGCGGCAGCGGCGGTGGCCATCATCGCCAGGTTAACAAAACCGGCAATGGTCATGGCGATCGCCACGTCCAGCTTGGTGGCCGAATAACGTTCTGCTTTAGAGTCTTTACCGGCGGTCTGCGTCAGCGAGGAGTGCAAATAAATCACATGCGGCATGATGGTTGCCCCTAGCACCCCCGCAGCAAGAAACACCGCGTCACCGTTTGGCAAATCCGGGATCGCCATCCCTCTAAGTAACCCGCTCAGTTGCGGCTGAGAAAATACCAGTTCTACTATATAGGCCATCGCCACAAACAGCAGCAGGCCGCCAATCACCAGTTCCAGTGGCTTTTGCCCGCGTTTTTGCAGCATCAGGATCAGGAAGGTGGCAATACCGGTGAGGACTGCGCCCTGCAACAGCGTTACCCCCAGCAGCAGTTTGAAACCGATCGCGGCACCGATAAACTCGGCCAAGTCAGTAGCCATCGCGATAATCTCCGCCTGCACCCAATAGGCCCAGACGGCAGGGCGCGGGAAGCGATCGCGGATATGTTCGGCAAGGTTTTTACCGGTAGCAATACCGAGTTTGGCAGACAGCAATTGGATCAGCATCGCCATGACGTTGGCCCATACCACCACCCACAGCAGCGTGTAGCCAAAAGAAGCGCCAGCTTGAATATTAGTGGCAAAATTACCGGGGTCGATATAGCCGATGGCGGCGATAAAGGCAGGCCCCATCAGAGAAAGTTTGATCTTTCTGGACGGGCGGCTGGAGGAAGTATTGTTAACCGCGCGACTGTTCAGCATAGCGAAAACCCTTACTAATTTAGCTCACCTTCATCTTTACTTAAATGATAATGATTATCAAGTGCATTTGCAGCGATAATGGTTATCTCTGCGATAGCCAAAAACGAAGGTTTTATCGAACAGATCGCATGAAATCCTGGCGTTTCCATCTACTCTGGATCACAAGGTTCAGAGCGGATCACGCTTGATAATAAAAGTAGCACAAAAATGCCACGAACACGCATATTTATTAACATCTTGATCTTTGGTGCTTTGCCGTCATAGATTAGGACTATCTCCACTATGATTTTCCATATTTGCTATGAATGTCTCGTTTTTAAACTTGGCGTTACATAAAATGACAACCGAAATTCAGCCTGCCTCAAATTTGGAGCAAACATGTCCCATATTGCGCACTTTGCGTTAGCGTTAGTGGTGGTTGCGATCCTGGCCCTGTTAGTGTGCCGCGATCGTAAAAACATCCGCATCCGCTATGTTATTCAGTTGTTGGTTATTGAAGTATTACTGGCCTATTTCTTCCTGAACTCGGAAGCAGGTTTAGGCTTTGTAAAAGGCTTTGCAGCAATGTTCGACAAGTTGCTCGGGTTTGCGGGGCAAGGGACTGATTTTGTGTTCGGCGGGATGGGTGACAAAGGTCTGGCCTTCTTCTTCCTGAAGGTGCTGTGCCCAATCGTGTTCATCTCTGCCCTGATCGGTATTCTGCAATACATCAAAGTACTGCCGTTTATCATCCGCATCATCGGGACCGTGCTGTCTAAAGTGAACGGTATGGGCAAACTGGAATCCTTCAACGCCGTCAGTTCGTTGATCCTGGGCCAGTCTGAGAACTTCATTGCCTACAAAGATGTGCTGGGCAAGATGTCAGAAAAACGCATGTACACCATGGCCGCTACCGCGATGTCGACAGTTTCCATGTCTATCGTTGGTGCGTACATGACCATGCTGGATGCCAAGTATGTGGTGGCAGCGCTGGTACTGAACATGTTCAGCACCTTTATCGTCCTCTCACTGGTCAACCCTTATGACACCAGTAAAGAAGAAGAGCTGCACCTCGGCAATCTGCACGAAGGCCAAAGCTTCTTTGAAATGCTGGGTGAATACATTCTGGCAGGCTTCAAGGTGGCGATTATCGTTGCCGCGATGCTGATTGGCTTTATCGCCCTGATTGCCGCGCTTAACGGCCTGTTCAGCGCCATCTTCGGCCTGAGCTTCCAGGAAATCCTGGGCTACTTCTTCTATCCATTTGCCTGGGTCCTTGGCGTGCCTAAGCACGAAGCGTTGCAGGTTGGCAGCATCATGGCCACCAAGCTGGTTTCCAACGAATTCGTCGCCATGATGGAACTGCAGAAAATCGGTGCTGAGCTGTCCCCACGCAGCATGGGCATCCTGTCCGTGTTCCTGGTGTCCTTCGCCAACTTCTCTTCTATCGGTATCGTAGCCGGTGCGATTAAAGGGTTGAACGAGCATCAGGGCAACGTGGTTTCACGCTTCGGCCTGAAGCTGGTTTACGGCTCAACTCTGGTTAGCCTGCTGTCAGCGGCCATCACAGGCCTGGTTCTGGGCTAACAGCTTTAGAATCGACAAGTTCTAGTCTTAAGACGCCCGATGAAGTTTATCGGGCGTTTTTTATTTGATGGCCCAATGACAATACTGCTCGAACTGAAGGGGAGGAATAGACACAACATGCGGCGGTGTTCTTACAGCACAAAAGCAAAAAGCCGACCCAAGGGTCGGCTTTTCAAATGGTGGTGGAGCTAGACGGGATCGAACCGTCGACCTCTTGCATGCCATGCAAGCGCTCTCCCAGCTGAGCTATAGCCCCACAAAAGTGGTACGCATTAACCGTGCGTTACGGTATTCCCCAACCTTCCTGAGATAAAAGGTTGGTGGAGCTAGACGGGATCGAACCGTCGACCTCTTGCATGCCATGCAAGCGCTCTCCCAGCTGAGCTATAGCCCCAATCCACAATCACGAAATCCTGTGAACGGGGCGCATAATATGAAACCCCAGAAACCCTGTCAACGGCTAAATTGAATTCCTCGATCAAGCGCTGAAAAAGCCGCCAAATCAGCGCGTTTAATGCTAAAAAACCGCCGCTTTGGGCACAAAATAAACCGGCAAGAAAAAAGCCCCGCGAATCGCTTCGCAGGGCTTTGTCGGTTTAGCTGGCAACTAACGGTCAGGCTTGCGCTTCACGCTCGGCAATATAAGCCAACGCCTGATCAATACGCTTGAGGGAGCGAGCCTGGCCGATAGCATGTACGGTAACGTCCATGCCCGGTGACTGGCCAGCGCCAGTGACCGCGACGCGCAATGGCATCCCTACTTTACCCATGCCCACGCCCAGTTCGTCTGCGGTGCCCTGAATGGCGTCGTGCACGTTTTCTGGCGTCCAGTTGGTAATAGCGGCCAGTTTGGCGCGCACGGCCTCCAGCGGCTGGCGTGCGACAGGACGCAGGTGCTTCTTCGCCGCATCGGCGTCGAACTCACTGAAGTCCTGGTAGAAGTAGTGGCAAGACTCCGCCATCTCCTTGAGGGTTTTACAACGCTCGCCCAGCAGTTTGACCAGATCTTTCAATTCCGGGCCGTTACGGGTTTCAATCCCCTGCTGCTCAACATGCCATGCCAGATAGACCGCCACTTCTTCCGCTGGCATATGGTTAATGTAGTGATGGTTCAACCACTGCAGCTTTTCGGTGTTGAAGGCACTGGCGGATTTGTTGATCGCATCCAGGGTGAAGAACTCTTTCATCTCGTCGATAGAGAAGATTTCCTGATCGCCATGGGACCAACCCAGACGCACCAGATAGTTCAACAATGCCTGCGGCAGGTAGCCGTCATCGCGGTATTGCATCACGCCAACGGCACCATGGCGTTTGGACAGTTTTTTACCGTCATCACCCAGGATCATCGACACGTGAGCATATTCCGGCACCGGTGCCCCCAGCGCTTTCAGGATGTTGATCTGGCGCGGTGTGTTGTTGATATGGTCTTCACCACGGATCACGTGGGTGATTTCCATATCCCAGTCATCGATCACTACGCAGAAGTTATAGGTTGGCGCACCGTCAGTACGGCGAATGATCAGATCGTCCAGCTCCTGGTTGCTGAATTCGATCGGGCCACGGATTTTATCGTCAAAGATGACCGAGCCTTCCTGCGGGTTACGGAAACGCACTACGTGTGGCTCGTCATCAGTGTGGCTGCACTGGCTATCGCGGCAATGGCCGTCATAGCGTGGCTTCTCGCCGTTTTCCATTTGCTTCTCGCGCAGCGCTTCCAGGCGTTCTTTCGAGCAATAGCACTTATAGGCCGTTCCCTGTTGCAGCATTTCATCAATCACCGCATTGTAGCGATCGAAACGCTTGGTCTGGAAGTACGGGCCCTCATCCCAATCCAGGTTTAACCAGTTCATGCCATCCATAATTGCGTCGATAGCTTCCTGGGTTGAACGTTCGAGATCGGTATCTTCGATACGCAATACAAACTCACCGCCGAAATGGCGGCTGAACAACCAGGAATAGAGCGCAGTACGGGCGCCGCCGACGTGCAGATAGCCGGTCGGGCTTGGGGCGAAACGGGTTTTGATTTTCATTGGGTTCACTGCCTTATTACGCAACGCGTGTCAGCGGAGTGCCGACGATTGCTCGGAATGTAAAATAGTGGACGACATTCTACCACTCCATGCTAATTCCTCAACGCCGACACGCTATCGGCCGCTACACTTTGCGGCCCACTACGCATGATACTGTGCAAAGAATCATCCTGGTCGGCGATAAATATCGCATCCTGTCTAAATTTGCGGCGAACGATTGAAATCATTTTAAAAACCGTTGACTCACTTTCAACTATCCCTATAATGCGACTCCAACAAGACGGGGTGATTAGCTCAGTTGGTAGAGCATCTCCTTTACACGGAGGGGGTCGGCGGTTCGAGCCCGTCATCACCCACCATCTTGTTGAAGCAGTAAGAAATGAGAACAATGAGGGTGATTAGCTCAGTTGGTAGAGCATCTCCTTTACACGGAGGGGGTCGGCGGTTCGAGCCCGTCATCACCCACCATCATTCTCTCATTTGGTAGTATCTGGAAGTCCTGAAGTGGGTGATTAGCTCAGTTGGTAGAGCATCTCCTTTACACGGAGGGGGTCGGCGGTTCGAGCCCGTCATCACCCACCATTTCAGTTTCAGACAGCAGTAAACCACATTCGTGGGTCGTTAGCTCAGTTGGTAGAGCAGTTGACTTTTAATCAATTGGTCGCAGGTTCGAATCCTGCACGACCCACCACCATTTAGAAAAAGGCGCCTTTGGGCGCCTTTTTCGCATATGCGCTCCCCACAAGAGTACCGTCTCCCTCAGCACATACGCAAAGAAGGGTCGTGTGGGTGAGAACCTGCGTTCAGGTTCGAGTCTCGCTTGCGAGACAACGGCGGCGGCCGGTCATCCTGCACGACCCACCGTACAGGTGCCAAATGCTCGCCCCCTACTTCTTTTGACCTCCCCGGCAACCGCCTCCTCAGCCAACGGTGATATCTCCCTCCCCCTCTCCCCAAGGAGAGGGAACAGTCTGCGCCACCGGTTATTCCGCCATTAACCTAGCCGCCGCAAAGAAATAAATATTTTAAAGGCAATTAGTTACTAACCATCAAAAACAAAAAGGGAGCCCAACTCGGCTCCCTACGGTTTTAACGCATTGGCAATAACTCAGGCCGCCAACGTCGCCCCACCATCGATCACAATATCCTGCATCGTGATATGGCTAGCCCGGTCAGACGCCAGGAACAGAATCGCGTCGGCAATCTCCTGTGGCTGGGCAATTTTGCCCAACGGGATACCCAACTTAAACTGGTCAGGGAAACCCTTGATCATATTGCTTTCACCGTGTTCGTCCTGCCACATCCCGCGCAGCATCGGGGTATTGGTCGAGCCGGGAGAAACCAGGTTACTGCGCACACCATAAGGCGCCATTTCCAGCCCCACGGTTTGACACAGGCTGCGCATAGCGGCCTTGGAGGCACAGTAGGCAGCCATGCCAACGCGTGGCACATGAGCCGCGTTAGAAGCGATGCTCACGATGGCCCCCAGCTTCTGGCGGCGGAACACCGGCAAGGTATGACGGAACAGGTTAAAGGCACCACCCGCGTTCACCGCCATGCAGGCCAGCCAGTCCGCATTGCTGGTTTCATCGGTCAGCCCCATGCGCAGAACGCCAGCCCCATTGACCAGCACGTCCAACCGTTCATGTTCCGCCAATAAACGCTGGCAAACGCTATCTACCATAGCGGCATCAGTGATATCCAGCACCTCGGTGCGGAACGGATAGTCCAGATCGCCAAAATGCAGATCGAAGCCGATAACCTCGGCCCCACTCTGTGCAAATGCCAATGCGGTTTGATAACCAATCCCCGCCCCGGCACCAGTCACCCAAACGCGTTTACCGCTAAATTCCTGTTCTCTAGCCATCAGGATCTCCTATCGGAAAGCAGCGCCCACCAGCTATCGATCGTCGGTGATTTGGCCAGCGCAATAAAATCGATATCTTCACGAATTTTACGCCAGCGGGTTGCCAACTCCATGATACGCACCGAGTCCAGACCGTAATCGATCAGGTTTTCATCATTGCCGATCTCTTCACTATCTTCATCAAGCAACGGGATAATTTGCTGGCGCAGCGCATCGATGCTGGCAATACCGGGTAGCAGATCGGCGGTAGTCACCACCCGGCCACAGCGCCCGGCGGTGTAACGCAAGGCCATCAGGTGTTCCTCGCGGGAGAAGTCCGCCAGGCCGTCGGCCACCATAAACGGTTTGATGTTACGCATAAAGGCGTCGATAGCCGTGGTCATACAGCCAATATGCGCGTAAACGCCGCAGATAATCAGCTGATCGCGCCCACTTTCTTGCAGGATCTCTTGCAGCGGCGAGCGGTGGAACGCGCTGTAGCGCCACTTCACCAACACCGTATCATCAGCATCCGGTGCCAATTCGCTGACCACCGCCTGCTGCTCAGGGTGCTTGTTCAGCCCCGGCCCCCACATATCATTCAGCAAGGCACGGTCTTCATCACTTTGCTGATTAGGCTGCGCGGTATAAAACACCGGGATACCCTGCTGCTTGCAGTAGCGGCGCAGAGCGGCAATGTTCGCGACCACCTGTTTGATCAGCGGGCTATCTTCGCCCCAGAAATTGAGGAAATATTGCTGCATGTCGTGGATCAGCAGTGCCGCGCGCTGTGGCTCGAAGGCCCAGTTAACCTTGTTAACCGGCAGCTCGCTCGGCGTTGGCAACGCATAATCGTTAAGTTTAGGGATCGCCATGACTTATTCTCCTTTGGCCTGAGCCAGTTGTTGCGTTTCCAGGCGTTCACGCAGCAGTTTTTTATCGACTTTGCCGACCGGGGTTAACGGTAGTGACTCCACCTGAATAAAGCGGTCGGGCAATTTAAATTCGGCCACGCCCTGCTCACGCAGATGGCGGCGCAGCACCACGGGTTTGACGGCCTCGTGCGCGATGACAAAGGCACAGCTTTTTTCACCCATCAGCTCGTCTGGCATCGACACCAGCGCAGCGTTAATCACCGCCGGGTGGCGCAACAACAGGTTTTCAATTTCTTCTGCGGCAATCTTTTCGCCACCCCGGTTGATTTGGTCTTTCTGCCGCCCTTGCACCTGCACGTAGCCGTCCGCCGTCAGGCTGATCAGATCGCCGGAACAGTAGAAGCCTTTCTCGTCAAAGGCTTCGGCATTATGTTCAGGGCTTTGGTAATAGCCGCGGAAGGTGTATGGCCCACGCGTCATCAAGCAGCCCGTTGCCCCTACCGGTAGCGGATTACCCTGCTCATCTGCCACCCACAACTCGTCATCCGGGCACATTGGCGTGCCTTGGGTGGTGAGAATGTGTTGGTCGTCGTCATCCAGCAATGTGTAGTTCACCAGCCCTTCGGCCATGCCAAACACCTGCTGCAACTGGCAGCCGATCTCGTTGCGTATGCGGGCCGCCAGGGTTTCCCCCAATTTGGCGCCGCCAACCTGCAGCAGCGCCAGGCTGGCTAACGGCTGATTGCTGCCCCACTCTTCGATCGCCTGTAGCCACAGGGTAACGGCTGGAGGCACCAGCGCGGTGACAGTGATCTGATGCTGTTCGATCAGTTTGAAACATTGGGCGGCTGCGGGATCGCTGGCAAACACCACCAGCCCGGCACCGTAGAACACCCCCAACACGCCTGGAGAGCTCATAGGGTAGTTGTGGGCCACTGGTAACGCACACAGATAGCGGGTAGCGCTGTCGAAGCGGCAAATCTCTACGCTGCGGCGAATGCTGTAGTAATAATCGTTATGGGTGCGCGGGATCAGCTTCGGCGTACCGGTGCTGCCACCGGAAAGCTGGAAAAACGCCACCCGATCGGCGGCCGTTGGCGTCGGTTCAAAAGCACCGGATTCTTCTTCCAGCCAGGCAACCAATGCCTGTTCACCTTCGGCCTGATTACGCAACCCAACCACCCGTAGCGAAGGATGCTGTTCTCTGAACGTATCCAGGAACTGATCCTGTGCGAACAGGGCATGCTCGCGATCGGCAATCAGCAGCGCAGGCTTGATTTGGCTGGCATAGGCGTTCAGTTCGCTACGTTGATGGCTGAACAGGGCATTCACCGGCACCACGCCGATTTTCAACAGGGCAAAGAACACCACATAGAATTCAACCACGTTGCCAAGTTGAACCAATGCGGTATCGCCGGATTGTAGTCCGCGCCGAAGCAGGGCGGCGGCTAGATGGTCAGAAAGCTGTTCCAGTTGGCGGTAGCTTAAGCTGCGTTGTGGGTCGATCATGGCAATAGCGTCGTTGTCTGCCTGACGGGACAAGATGTCGGTCAATGGCCGATCGATCCAATAGCCGCGTTCGCGGTAACGGCGCGCGAACTCTTCTGGCCAGGGGGTAAAAGCAATAGTCATGGGACTCTCTATCCTTGATTAAGGCCAAACGCACGCAGAATGGTGCTGAGCTTGGTACCGGTTTCGTGCCATTCGGACTGCGGGGAAGAGTCCTGCACGATGCCCGCACCGGCAAACAGGCGTACCTGATTCCCCTTGACGGTGCCGCAACGGATGGTGACGACCCATTCTCCGTTACCCTCGGCGTCACACCAGCCGACGATGCCGCCAAACAGCTGCCGGTCAAACGGCTCAAGCTGTTCGATAAGATCGCGCGCTACCAGTGTTGGGGTACCGCATAATGCCGGCGTCGGGTGCAACAGGCAGGCCAGCGACAGGGCATTCTCTGCCCGATCGGCCACTTCACCGTCGATTGGCGTCGAAAGATGCCATAACGTGGTGGTGCTGAGCAGTTCAGGGGTTGCGGGAATATGCAAATGACTGCAACGCCCGGCCAAGACCTGGCGCATACCTTCGGTCACGATCTGGTGTTCATAACGGTCTTTGCCTGAAACCAACAGCTGTTCGCTGACGGCCCGATCCCGCTGCGGATCGCTTTCGCGCCGAGCCGATCCCGCCAGCGGGTTGGAATGGAACTGGTCGCCAAATTTACGCAGCAGCAGCTCCGGGCTGGCTCCCACCAATGCCCCCTCTGCCAGCGGCACGTGGAAATGGAAGCCGTGCGGATTCTGGGCAATGATGCGTGTCATCAACGCTGCGTGGTCTACCGGCTTGCTGGTTTCAATGTCCAACAGGCGGGCGAGCACCACCTTATCCAATCGATCACCACTAGTTGCCTGTACGGCATCGCTAACCATCTGCATAAACTGCGGCTGCGCTGGCAACTCGGTTTGGCGGACAATCTCAGGGATCGATCCAGCAGCAGGTGCCAAACTGGCCTGCAAGGTTTCACGATCGAACCATTGCGTCTGTTGTGGGATAAACAGTGACGAGGGTTGACGAGTGTCAAAAGGGATCGCGCCGCACAGCAGCGGATCCTTGATACCTGCCTTGCGAGCCTGCGCAAAGGCCTGCTGTATCGCCTGCTGGAATTGGCCCTGCAGGTCATCGCCATCAACCGCTGGCAAGGTGATGCGGGCAAAGCATCCCTGGGTGCTCAGACTGCGAAAAGGCGAGGTAAAAAAGAAACCTGAAGTCGGGGATATTGTGGCGGCCTGTGCCAGATCTACACCCTGTTGCAGGTCCTTTTGCGCAGCGCCCTTAACGGCTACGTCCATAGGTACTTCCTCTTGTTTCATTAACAATAACCAATATAATAATGATTATCATTTGTATTGCATCCGCGATAAAGTACCTGCCAGAACTAGCCATGTCAATAAACGTAACCTCTTCTGCTAACCCACATTAAGGGGTAAACTTGGTGGTTTCTGACCAATGAATGATAATCATTCGAATTAAAAGGATCTCACCGATGTCAATTCCCCTGCGGCTCAGCCTGGCGCTGTTTGGCCTGCTGGCGTTGAGCGTGGCCCAGGCCGAGACTCAAGCTTGGCCTCGCAGTATCGAAACCTCGCACGGCGTTATCACCCTTAACCACCCCCCACAGCGCATCGTTTCCACCAGCGTGACGGTTACCGGTACGCTGTTGGCGATCGACGCCCCAGTGATCGCCAGCGGAGCAACCAGCCCAAACAACCGGCTGTCGGATCGGCAGGGCTTTTTCCACCAGTGGGGAGAGATTGCGGCCAAACGCGGAGTGAAGCGGTTATATATTGGTGAACCCAACGCCGAGGCGATCGCCGGTGAGGCACCTGACCTGATTGTAATGTCCGCTACCGGGGCCGATTCTGCGGTGCGCCTGTACGATCAACTGTCGGCCATCGCTCCGGTGCTGGTGGTGAACTATGACGATAAAAGCTGGCAAGAACTGGCCAACATCCTCGGCGTAGCAACCGGTCACGAAGCACAAGCGGAGAAGATCGTCAGCGAGTTTGATCGCCGTGAGAAAACGCTGAAACAGCAGATGACATTGCCACCCCAGCCCATAACGGCACTGGTGTTTCGCAGCGATGGCAAGAATGCCAACCTGTGGACCGCCGACTCATCACAAGGGCAACTGCTGCAGCAGCTAGGCTTTACCCTGGCCACCTTGCCGCCCAAACTCAATGCCAGCACCAGCCAAGGGGCGCGGAAAGACATCGTCCAACTCGGCGGTGAAAACCTGGCAGAAGGCTTGAATGGCCAAACGTTGCTGTTATTCGCCAATGACGAAAGCGACGTACAGCGGCTGATGAGCAACAGTTTCCTGGCCCATCTGCCCGCGGTGGAGAACAAGCGGGTTTATGCCCTGGGGAACGACACCTTCCGGCTGGATTATTACAGCGCCAGCAACTTGCTGACGCGTCTGGAAAAGCTGTTTATTTCTCCGTAGTCGCAGTGGCGGGTTGGAGTTTATCGCTCTGCCCGCCCATGCTCACGTTGCGTAGGCCACGCATGGCAAACGCCAGCACCACAGCCAGCAGCGCCGCACCGAAACCGAAGCTGGTCGAACTCATCGCTGGCAGCATAAATGCCCCCATCGCGCCGAGCAGCAAGGCTCCAAGCGCATCCCCCACTACGTTTTGAGCGGTCCACAGGCCGTTAATCCGGCCCAGAAACGCGTCCGGCGTCAGGTTCTGTATCAGGCCATATTGCAGTAGCGAGTTCAGCGCGCTGAGGTAGCCAAACACCACCAGGCATAACAGCGCCATGCCGTACCAAGGCATCAGGCCAAACAACCCCACGGCCACGAAAGCCGCTATCGCCGTTATCAGCATCATCCAGCCTGGCCGTGCCATCTGGGCCACCCGGCCACTGGTAAATGCGCCAATCGCCGCCCCTAGTGGCACCGCCGCATACATGATCCCCAAACTCTGAGTGGTAACCTGCCACATGCCCGAGATAGCTGGATATAACACGCGCACCGCACTGGCCATGGTCATCAACGCACCAATCAGCGCCACCATGCCAATCACCTTGTTCTGGAACAGGAAGGTGAAGCCGCCGATCAACGCCCGCAGCGGGTGTTCACGGGGCTGCGGCGGAGGTGGTAACTGGGGCAGTTTTAATAGCGGGATCAAAGTGATCAACGTTCCCAAGGCCGCCAGCGCATAGTTCCAACTGATACCCGCCCCGGCGATCACCAGCCCGCCGATAGCGGGAGACAGGATCGACCCAAAGCGCACGGTCAGCATGCTGATGGCCCCGGCCTGTACGATATTCTCACGGCCAACAATGGCCGGTGTCGCCGCCAGCAACGCCGTTACGCCTACCGCACCAAAAAATCCGTCCCACACTGCGAGAAGATAAATGGCCGTCAATGAAGGTGAAGGTAGCGCAGCATTGAGGCACAGCCCCAAAAAACCCACACCGCAGGTTGAGCGCGCAAACAGGATCAGGCGACGGCGTTCATAACGATCGGCCAACACGCCGCCCATCAGCAAACCGGCAAACATTCCGCTGCCCGCCAGGGTCACCGACAGCCCGACCAACAAGGTTGAGCCGGTTAACGCCTGGATCTGCACCGGAATGGCGATCGCCATCAGGCCCAATGCCAGGATCGAAATAAAACGGGCGCAGAATACGGCACGAAAAGCGGGGTTGGTCCTAAGCAGGCCAAAATCGAGCAAAATAGAGGGTTTATTCATCTGGTTATCACCACAACTTATATCCTTGATCTTCCACAAACAACGACACGATATTCGATAGGCTCGGTGCTAGTGCTGGTTAGGCTGCCATGCTACCATAGATAAATACAATCAATAATGATAATAGATATCATTGATATTCAGTTAAAATGGGCTGTCATGTTCCGGCTTACACCTAATTGTTCTCCTCCGCTTCCTGACCGCAGGGGCATACTGTTTCTGGGGTTATCCCGCTCCTTCTGGCAGCGCCTGTTTGGCCTGCTGTGCGCCTTTGCCGTGCTGCTGTTGGTAATGATGCTCAGCCTATCGCTGGGGGCTAAATCCATTCCTTTCAGTAACGTCGTTGCCGCTCTGAGCGGCCAATGCAGCGGCGCAGACTGCGTCATCATTACAGAAGCACGCCTGCCACGCACCCTGATCGGCGTATTGGCTGGCATTGCACTTGGGCTGGCTGGCGCGCTGATGCAAACCCTCACCCGCAACCCACTGGCAGACCCTGGCATCTTAGGAGTTAACTCCGGAGCAGGTTTCGCCGTAGTGTTGGGCATAACTTTCTTTGGTGCGACCAACGTCAGCCAATATCTGTGGTTCGCCTTTGCCGGGGCGCTGTTTGCCTCGCTGTTGGTGGCGCTGGTAGGCGCATTGGGCGGCAGCCGCGTTAATCCTGTGCGACTGACGCTGGCCGGGGTAGCGCTGGCCGCTGTGCTGGAAGGGATGACCACCGGCATCGCTCTGCTCAATCCTTTGGTGTTCGATCAGCTGCGTTTTTGGCAGGCTGGCACACTGGACATTCAGAATATGGCGGTAGTACGTGCCGTAGCATTGCCAATCCTGCTGGGTACGCTGATCACCCTGTGGCTTAGCAAGGCGTTGAACAGCTTAAGCATGGGGAGTGAGCTTGCAGCGGCGCTCGGCACCGGGATTATCCGCACTCAACTGCTTGGCCTGTTAGCTATAACGCTGCTGTGTGGCGGAGCTACCGCCGCCGTTGGTCCTATTGCCTTTGTCGGACTGATGATGCCCCACATTGCCCGGCGGTTAGCAGGTTCCGAATTAAGCTGGATGCTGCCCTGGACGCTGGTTTTAACGCCGATCCTGCTGCTGAGCGCTGATTTATTGGGGCGCTTTCTGGTTGCGGGGGAACTGCGGGTCTCCATCGTACTTTCCCTGATTGGTGCACCAATGTTGATTATGCTGGTGCGCCAGCGTCGTATGTTCCGGCGAGGAGGATAAGATGAGCCTGTTGGTTTCCCGCCAAATCCTCGCCAGAAAGCCATTTCGGCTGGCACGTCCAATGGCAACTGCCCTGCTGTTGTTGCTCACCTGCCTTGCGCTGGCGGTTTATGCCCTCGGTTCTGGTACCTTGCAGCTCAGCGCTGCGCAGGTGATCGACGCGTTACTCGGCGAAGGCCCGACCAATCTTGCGGTGATCGTCACCCAGTGGCGTTTGCCACGTGTGGCCATGGCTTTACTGTTGGGGGCAGCGCTCGGCCTCAGCGGTGCGATTTTCCAGTCACTGTTGCGTAACCCGCTCGGCAGCCCTGACGTGATTGGTTTCAATACGGGAGCCTATAGCGGCGTACTGGTCGCCATCGTGCTGTTTAACAGCAGCGTTATCGGCATTACCTCTGGGGCGTTGGCCGGTGGCCTGCTTACCGCCGGGGTGGTTTATCTGTTGGCCTGGAGCAACGGGGTAGAAACCTTCCGCCTGATCATTGTCGGGATTGCCGTTCGTGCCCTGCTGCTGGCCGCCAATACCTGGATGATCATCAGCGCCTCATTGGAAGCATCCATGACAGCTGGGCTGTGGAACGCCGGTTCCCTCAACGGCATCACCTGGGCGAAAAGCCTGCCGGTGCTGGCGGTACTGCTGCTGGCGTTACTGGTATTGCTGACGTTGACAAGACGTATGCGGTTGCTGGAAATGGGGGATGACACCGCCTGCGCACTCGGCGTTGGGGTTGAACGCTCCCGGCTGCTGTTGCTGCTGGTCGGAGTGATACTAACCGCTGCCGCCACCGCCGTGGCCGGGCCGATTTCCTTTATTGCTCTGGTCGCCCCGCAAATTGCCCGCCGCCTGTGCGCCAATCAGAACGTCTTGCTGCTCACCGCGCTGACCGGTGCCCTATTATTGCTGGCGGCCGATGTGGCAGCGCAGCGCCTGTTTATGCCTTATCAGTTGCCGGTCGGTGTGTTGACCGTCAGCATCGGTGGCATCTATCTGATTTGGTTACTTATCCGTGAGTCACGAAAAAAATGAATGCTGAAACCCCGTTAACCGCACCGCTGCGTGCCGAAAACCTGACGCTGAGCTACGACAAGAAAATCGTCGCACGCGATCTTTCAGTGTCTATTCCTCATGGCGAACTGACGGTCATAATCGGGCCAAACGCCTGCGGTAAATCCACTTTGCTGCGCACCCTCAGCCGCCTGATGCAACCCCAGGCGGGCTCGGTGTGGCTGAATGGCCGACAAATCCGGGAATATCCCACCAAGGAAGTCGCACGCCAACTGGGCCTGTTACCACAAAGCTCAATTGCCCCAGGCGATATCACGGTGTTCGATCTGGTTGCCCGTGGCCGCTACCCTCATCAGAGCCTTTTCAGCCGCTGGCGCGAAGAAGATCAGCAGGCAGTGGAACAGGCCATGCGCTCAACCGGCGTGGCACAGTTGGCCGATCAACCCGTCGATACCCTTTCCGGTGGGCAACGCCAGCGGGTGTGGATCGCCATGGTGTTGGCCCAGCAAACGCCGCTGCTGCTGCTGGATGAGCCGACCACCTGGCTGGACATCACTCACCAAATCGATCTGTTGGAGCTGTTGCGCCAATTGAACCGGGTGAATCATTACACGCTGGTGGTGGTGCTACACGATCTCAACCATGCCTGCCGCTATGCCACCCATCTGATCGCCATGCGCGACGGCAAAGTGGTGGCCGAGGGCTCGCCAAAAGACATTATTACGCCAGAATTGATCGAGGAGGTTTACGGGCTGAAGTGCGTGATCATCGACGATCCGGTTTCGCATACGCCGCTGGTGGTACCATTGGGGAAATAGCGGCCAGCAAACTCACGATGAAAATCAGACCACCGGCTGATAGCCGATGGCTCTACTGACAGATCATCACCGTGAGCGCGAGAGCCCTCTAACTAACTTTGGCCACCCAAGGTTGGAAGCCTTTACGCAGGCAGCCACAGCCGTGCTCCATTTACTTGGCAGGTGCGACATCCAAGACCGTGACGTTATAGACCATGGTCGAACCCGGCAAGATATCAGGGGGCAGGCCTTTATCGCCGTAAGCCAAGCTTGGCGGTACGACCATCGTGATACTGCCGTGATTTTGCAGCTTAGAGATTGCCGTTCTGAATATCGGTGGATAGCTGCTCAGTAACTGGGTGACCGAGGTGCCTGCCGCCTGCATATCCTTGACGACCTTACCGTTGATCAGGCTCTCTTTCACCGCCACGCTGATCATGTTGTTTGCGCCGATAGTCCCCTTTCCGGTCTTATCGATCCGGTAAAAGTAGCCTAAAGCCTCTTTTTTCACCTGTTTTTGCTTGGCAAACTGCTCGATGTAACGTGCCCCTGCCTTTTCGGTGTCCAATTTTTGCTGCTGTGCATTACGTTGCACCAACTTTTCGCTGGCATCCAACGCCTTGTCGATCTGCTCCGGTTGCAGCTTGAGTTTGCCCGCGAAGGTATCTTGCACCCCCGCCAGCGCCAGACGGCTGTCCACTTCAACTCCCTGAGCCGCTCGCTGTTTGAGCAAGGCCAACATATCTTCTGCCAGGGAACTGCCGATGGCATAATCACGGATCTCAAGCTCTGACTTCGGTTCTATGATTTCTCGTGGCTGTGTAGCCAACTGTTGCTGCAGCCGGCTGTTTTCCGCCTGTTGCTGTTCGTTGGCGACTTTCAGCATCGTC
Organism: Serratia sp. ASV30; assembly: GCF_016428815.1. Lineage (NCBI taxonomy): Bacteria > Pseudomonadati > Pseudomonadota > Gammaproteobacteria > Enterobacterales > Yersiniaceae > Serratia > Serratia sp. ASV30. The sequence goes on from NZ_JAELTL010000013.1 coordinate 55,546, forward strand.
AGTTGGTTTTGCAGGCTTTCATCCAGCGCAAGCTGCAAGATGGGTTTAGCTTCAGTTTTCGCCGATAACTCGGCCAACGCCTGTTTCGCTTGCTCGGCCTGTTGACGGCTGTCGTTCAACTCTGCCTGCAACGCCTTGTTTTCCTCACTATTATCGGTGTGTGCTTTGGCCAAGGCAGCCAACTGCTTCTGCAACGCCGAGCTCTGTTGGCGGCTTTGGTCCAGCGCCTGCTGTAGCCTACCGTTTTCGTTGGAGTTCTCACCTTTAGCCGTCGCCGCAGCCACCATATCCTGCTGCATCTGCTCCGTCGCCTGCAGATTCTCCTGCAGGGTCTTTTTCAACTGGCTAACCTCGGCGCGAGCATCTGCATCCTGCTGTGCAGCCTGACGAAGTTGCTGCAGCTCTTGGTCACGTTGGGCAAGGGCAGCATTTAACTGTTTGATTTGCGCTTGCAGGGGCGCTGACTCGCGGGTCTTGGTATTGGTGGAGGGTTTACTCACTTTCCTTTCTGCGGGAGGGCTGATCTCATTCAGTTGTGAAGGGCTCAGCAACAACAACGCCGGAGCCTCACTCTCTTGGCTGGTGATCGCTTCCAAGGCCTGGATGGTGCTGGCCCTGTCATCCTTGAGTTGCTCTGCCCCCAATGCACATCCCACTGGCAACGTCAGGCTCAAGGCTAAACCATACTTTAACCCCAACTTCATTTCACGCTCTCCATTTTGCGGATCAGTCCGTTAAGCAAGTCCTGCCCGATCTGTGCACACAGCTGATTGGTTTTATATTTATACAGTGCGTCTACCGTATTTTTGGTCAATGCGTTCACATCACCGCGTACCCCGCTGTAAAACGAGGCGTTGGCCAGCAGGCTGTCAAAATTGGCCTTCCTGACTGCATAGGTCCGAGGACTAACGGTTTGCAACGCGGCAAGATCGCTCTGACACCTGCTTATAGGCGTCGGTTCTGGCGGGGATGGCGGAGTTTCAACGACAACAGGCGTAGGCTCCGCAGTGGGTGTGACAAACGAGGTGACCGGGCGTTCATTCGCACAGCCAGCCATCAGCAGGACATTGCCGATGATCAGACAGGCAATCAGTGGCTGCCGGTATCCACGGGTTTTCTGAAGCTGTTTCAAATTTTATTCCTTCCTGACTGGATAATGTCCGTCACCGCTGCCCGTGCGCACGCGGATCGCCTCCATTGGCGGGCAATATTGCTATTGCCCGGTTGGGATGATAAGACAGGTCATACTTGGTGGCAACAGCAACAGGGCAAGTGCCGCGTTAGATCTCCTGCCACTTATCGCAGACACTCCACCAGGAAATGTTTTTCAGCGAGAACGGCTCACTGTCGTTTTTAACCTGCTGTTTGCACATGGCATTACAGTTACAGTGCCCGCAACACCCGGTTCAACAAGGGGCCCAATACCTTGAACGAAGCCGGTGAAACGATATCCACATGCGCACAATCCAGTTCAAACACCTGCAACGCGTCGACATATTCCGCCCAGGTGTGCTGCACATCCATGCCTGCTTGCAAGGTGCGCTTGGCCACAAACAGCGTCGCTTGCCCCTGGAAATGCGCCGTATGGGTGTGTGACAACAGCCTGACCGAATCCGCGTAGTTGGCTTCGATATTGTCAAACATCGCGACCCGCGCCTCGCCCAACGCCGGATCGAGCGTATCTTCTGATACCGCCAGGAACTGCTCACGCTCGCGCTGTACCTCTTTGAGCACGTTGTCGTCCAGCATCACGTCCCAGTTCTGAGTTTCCGGCGGATAGGTATCCAGCAAGCCAAGGAAAGCCACCTCCTCCCCACGCGCCTGCAAACGCGCTGCGATACCTTGAGCCAACGTTCCCCCCAAAGAGTAACCGATAAAGTGATACGGGCCGTGTGGCTGTACCTGTAATACCGTGGCCAGATGCGCATCGCAGACCTGATCCATATCCTCACCCAGTGCCAGAGGACCCTCCGGCCGTGGAGACTGGATACCCACCAACGACCAATGCTGATCGATATAACGCGGCAGCACGCTGAACTGCCAGGAGAAACCGGAAGCCGGGTGCAGACAGAACAGCGTTGGGCCTTCGGTAACGCGCAGCGGCAGCACGCTGTCGAAACCGCATTGGTCGGCCTCTTCCTGCGTACGTTCTTCCGCCAGCAACTGAGCCAGTTGCTCCACTTTTGAAGCGACCATCACCTGACCAACCGACACCGCTTTACCCAGATCGCGCCGCAACTCGGCGGCCAGGCGCATCGCCAGCAATGAATGCCCACCCAGGGCAAAGAAATCGTCATCGGCAAATACCTGCTCGCGCTGAAGCAAACGGGCGAAAACGGCAGCAATCTCGCTTTCCAACCCGGGTTGCGGCTCACGCCCGGCCTTTCCCCCCCCGGTTTGCGGCTGTGGCAAGGCTTTGCGATCGAGCTTGCCGTTAGCACTAAGCGGCAACTCGGCCATTTCAACCAGGGCGATCGGCACCATATGCGGCGGCAAGCGATCGGCTAGCGCGGCACGTAGGGCTTCGCTATCCAGATGTACGCCGGGCTGTGGGACCAGGTAACCCACCAGTTGCCGGGCATCGCCGCCCATCGTATCGACAACCGTGCCCTCCAATACCAAGGCATGAGCCACCGCCTGACGTACGCCCGGCAATGACAGCAAGGCGTGGTCGATCTCACTGAGTTCTATCCGCTGACCGCGAATTTTCAGCTGATCGTCACTGCGCCCCAGATATTCTACCGAGCCGTCTGGCAGCCAACGGGCAACATCACCGGTGCGATACATCCGGCCACCGTTGCCCTGCGGATCGGCGACGAAGCGGCTGGCGGTAAGATCCGGCCTGGCCAGATAACCATGAGCCAGTTGCACGCCTGTCAGATAAAGATCGCCAGCTACGCCCGGCGGTACAGGGCGTAAGCGCGCGTCGAGAATGCGTAAACCGGTATTCCACACTGGCAGACCAATAGGGATGTTAGCGCCGGTGACAGCAGCGAGGGCGTCACCAAAGGCCGGATGCCAGGTCACATCCACCGCCGCCTCGGTAGGGCCGTAAAGGTTATGCAACGGCACCTGAGTGCGGCTCTGCCACAAGCGGCACAACTCTGCCGGTAATGCTTCACCGCTACAGAACACCTGACGCAGTGGCTGGCAATGGGCGATGGCGGTTGTGCTGTCCAAGGCACCGACAAAGGCCGCCAACATCGAAGGAACAAAGTGCATGGTAGTGACTTTATGCCGATCGATCAGCGCTTGCAGTTGTTGAGGATCGCGGTGCGCCTCCGGCGGTGCCATCACTAACTGCGCGCCCACCATCAATGGCCAGAAGAATTCCCACACCGAGACGTCAAAGCTGCACGGCGTTTTTTGCAGCACCACATCATCTGCCGCCAGCGGGTACTGATGCTGCATCCACAGTAAACGGTTAACGATGGCCTGATGCCCAACCAACACGCCCTTTGGCCGCCCGGTTGAGCCGGATGTGAAGATGATATAGGCCGGATGATGCGGCGTCGGGCCTTGGATCGCACTCGGTGCAGCGGCGGTAGCTACCAGTGGTGCATCGTATAACAGCACTTCCCCCTGCCCCACAAAACGAGCCTGTTGGGAGGCATCGGTGATAATCAGACGTGGGGCTGCGTCTTCCAGCATCATGCTGAGGCGCTCATCTGGATAGCCGGTATCCAGTGGTAAATAGGCCGCCCCCGCTTCCACAATCGCCATTAACGCCAGCGACAGGAAGACAGAACGCGGCAATGCCACGGCCACGATGTCGCCCGGTTGCACACCCTGATCCACCAAACGCTGGGCCAGAGCGATCACCTGTTCGCGAGTTTCGCGGTAGTTAAACCGATGGTGTTCATCTGCCAGCGCCGGGGCATTCGGGGTTTTATTCGCCTGCTCGACCAGCAGACCACTAAGGGTCTGGGCTGCCACCGGATAAGCGGTGTCATTCACCTTGGCCAGCAGTGCGTGATCTTTTTCACTCAGCAAATCGGCTTCGCTCACCGGCAATGTCGGTTGGGCCGCAAACTGCCGCAGCAACAGCGGCAAGCGCTGTAAGTGCTCCGTCAATTCGGCCAACTGATAACGCTCGGCATTGGCCAATAGCTCAATCTTCAGCGTGCCCACCTCGTCGATAAACAAGGCGATTTCCAAATCACGCACCGGGCCAGAAGCCAGATCGTGAGTGATCCCTTTGATACCAGCAAAATCGAGCTGGTAGTCGAACATCTTGAAGTTGAAGACGGTGCCATACAACGGCTGGCTGTCGCCAATACGCCCCAGATCACGCTGTACCTGTTCGGCATCATAGCGCTGATGGCGGCGGGCAAACTTCAGTTCACGGCTGATTTGCGCGGCGATATCGGCAAGCGTAGCCTGCGGCGCGACGTGCATCTCCACCGGCAACACGTTAATCACTGGCCCGGTGGCACAAAGCGCAGCCGAGCCCATGCGGCGCATAAAAATAAACCCGGCGCTGTAGCGGGTTTGCCCTGTCAGACGAGCCACCCACACGGCCACCAGCGCCATCGCCATATCGGCAGCGCTGAGCTGTTGTTGCTGGCCTACGCTGACCAGTGGTGCAAGATCCTGCGCGGCACAGAACTGTGCCAAGCGGTGAATACGCGTCGAGGGTGCCTGCCCGGCCAACGGTTGCGGGCATAGGGTGGCTGGCATGGGCAACTGCCGTGCCTTGTTCAACCAAAAATCGGCATCACGCTGATAACCAGGGGATTGCTGGTATTGCTGATATTCCGCCACCACATCGCTAAAAGGCGTGAACGGCGTCGGTTCCGGCTGCTCATGCTGACATAGGCGGGTATAAATATTGGCGATACGGCGGGCAATGGCGGTAAAGCTGAAGCCATCGACCACCAGATGATGGTAACGCTGATACCAGAACCAGCGATCGTCGGCCAGACGCATCAGGATATGGCGATACAGCGGTTTGCCGCTGCTCACTCGTAATTCAGCACCAAGGTCGATCTGCATCAACGCGTGGGCCGCCGCCTCTGCATCCGCCGAGTCGCTTAAATCAATCCATTCCGGCGCAGCCAACGGCATCGTGGCGTCGTAATACTGCATTGGCACACCATCACGCTCGACGAAACGCAGCCGTAAGGTATCCACTTCAGCCAGGCCCAGTGAGATCGCCTGTAACAGGTGGTCTTTATCCAGCGGGCCGTTCAGTTCGATATAATGAGCAACCGCATAGGCATTGCCGTACGGTGAAATTTGATCGGCAACCCAAATACCGGGCTGCGCGGCCACCAATGGCAACTCAACGGTCACCTGTTGCCCTGTGGGTAAAATAGAGGTTTCTGACACGACGTTCGCTCCTGTTGTCGGTTCTTGCTGCTGCGTCTCCATCACGCCTTACGCAGTGATGCGGACCGCATATCCTGCCAATTCTGTTCTAGCCAGTTGACGCAGTGCTCCCGGGACGCCGGGCCAAAAACGCTGACCCAACCAGTCGGGATGGCGCTGAAATCCGGCCACAGGCTGTAAAACAGCTCTTCATTACGCAGGACGTAGCAAACTTGCTGCTCGTCATCGAACGGGTTTAAGGTTTCCATTACTTGCTCCTTAAGCATGAAGAGGGTTGGCGGACGGCTTCAATGCGGCACGGAGGTTGACCAACTCCGACCAATGCGCTTGTAGACCATCGAGTAAGCCACCACGCCAGCACAGCGCATCGTGCCCGCCCTCCACTAGCCGATATTGCACCTGATGCCCGGTTGCGTTTAACAGGGCCGCCATGCGGTCATTCACCCGGTGGACCAGCTTTTCATGCGCCCCAGCCTCTAAAAACACCTTCAGCTTGCCGCGCGCACCCAACTGCCGCTCTTCTACCTGGCGGATCAACCAGCAGGCATCCTCCGGCACGGTGGGGAGCTGCAACATATCGCGGCGTGGCCACCAGAAAGAGCCCGATTGGCTGATGGTGGCACCAAAATATTCCGGCCAGCGCAGGCCAGCATAGAGCGACCCCAAGCCCCCAAAGCTTTGCCCTGCAACTACGGTATTGGCAGCCTCACGGCTGTGCGGTGCCCAGTCGGCCAATTGCGGTAATAACTCTTCCTGTAGGGCCAACCAAAACTCATCGTTGCAGGTCAGTTCCCGTGCGCGGTGTTGCTGGTCGATCACGTCGATCAGCAGGTAGACCGCCTCCGGCAGTTGGCCAGTACGCGTCAGTTGCATCAGCGGATCCCAGACCGGCATCTGATTGGCCCAGAATTGGCCGTCCAGCAAAATAGCCAATGGCCGCGCCGCCGGGTTACTTTCACCGGTGGAGTAGATCCAGACGTGGCGGGAGGTTCCCAATCGCTGACTATGCCAGGTATGCCGTTGCAGTTTGGCTGGAGGTGCAGGCGTACAGCGGCCGCTGGTCACGGCATAGTTGTCAAAGTCCCGCCAGGCCGGCTGTTGGGGAGCCTGTGGCATATGCAGGCCAGAAAGAGTATGCCCCCCGACTCCAGGCCAGGCGCGGTAAGGATTAAGCAGATCGTGAGTTGCGTTGGCAAACACCTGGTGCCACCAGTGGCGAATAGAAAGCATGTTGGCGTGGGGATTATCCCCCTGAGGTTCGAACGGACGATCCTCCATGCAGGGGATAAAACAGTAGCTACCGCGCCAGTCGCCTTGCAGCTCGGTTTGCCAATACCAGACGTCCGACCCAGTGAGGCGTTGCAGGCTCTGAGGAGGAGAAGCTTGATGATGATCGGTGAGGCAATTGATATGGATCCAGACTCGTTGATAAGCCGAGGTCAGTTCACCGCCCTGAGGATCGCGCCACAAGAACGTTACCTTCCATCGCCCATTATCTAGCGGTTCCACCAAAGGGGTGCCACGCCGGGCGATATCCAGCCACCAACCGTGGCTCCCTGCATGCTTGCTCGCCAAAAACGTACTGCTTGCTGGTTGTTGTTCAGTTTTCAAAACGCCCACTCATTGTGTTGTTGGCAAGGCACGCCGTGCGACTCACCGGTTCCCAAATGCCAAACGGCATAAGGAATACTATTGATAATTATTTGCATTTGCAATAGTGTATACAAGCTTGAAATAGAGCGGGCATTCTTCAACAGGGATGGATGCCGAATTATTGAGCGGGATCTTGCTGCCAGTCAGCCTGGCCTCTGGGTTTCGTTACTATTTTCGACTACACAATAAAACTACAACAAACCGTTCCGTTACCGGTTGTCACACAGCGCCGCATCAGGAAGGGTTGTTAGGTAGGAACCTCAAAATGAATCGGAAGTTATCTCGTTATTCTTTAGCCACACTCATCGGGTTAGGATTGGGCACATCTGCATTTTCCGTTACGGTCAATGCCGAGCAAACGGCCCCCCCCTCAGACAGCGCCGCGCTGGCTGAGAAAAGCAAAAAAGAATCCGCCTCTGAAGATGTCATCGTCGTCACCGCCGCCAAACAAAACCTTCAAGCTCCCGGCGTTTCCACCATCACTGCCGAAGAAATCAAAAGACGCCCTCCCGCTCGTGATATCAATGAGCTGATCCGTACCATGCCGGGGGTCAACCTGACCGGTAACTCCACCAGCGGCCAGCGGGGCAACAACCGCCAACTCGATATTCGTGGTATGGGGCCAGAAAATACCCTGATCCTGATCGACGGCAAACCGGCCAGCAGCCGTAACTCGGTGCGCCAAGGCTGGCGCGGTGAGCGTGATACCCGTGGCGATACCGCCTGGGTGCCGCCGGAGATGATCGAACGTATCGAAGTGCTGCGTGGCCCAGCGGCTGCCCGCTACGGTAACGGCGCGGCAGGTGGCGTGGTCAACATCATCACCAAAAAAGCTGGCCAGGACCTGCACGGTACACTGAACGGTTATTTCAACGTACCGCAGCATAAGGATGAAGGCGCCACCAAGCGTACCGATTTCAGCCTTTCCGGCCCGTTAAGCGATCAGTTGAGCTTCCGTCTGTTCGGTGGCTACAGCAAAACGCAGGCCGACGCCTGGGATATCAACCAAGGGCATCAGTCCGAACGTACCGGCACCTATGCCAATACTCTGCCTGCCGGTCGTGAAGGGGTGGTCGACAAAAATATCGATGCCTTGCTGAGCTGGGAATTCGCCCACCTGCAGACCTTGGATTTCCAGTACGCCTATGGCCGCCAGGGCAACCTGTACGCCGGGGATACCCAGAACACCAACACCAATGCGCTGGTGCAGAGCAACTACGGTAAAGAAACCAACCGAATCTACCGTGAAACTTATGCACTTAACTACCGCGGAGCCTGGGATAACGGTGTCAGCACCAACAACTACGCTCAATTTGAGCGCACACGCAATACCCGTTTAGCTGAAGGGTTGGCCGGGGGCACCGAAGGGATCTTTGCCAACGACAGCTACAATACTATCCAACTGGACAACTTCCTGGCCCACAGTGAAGTCAGTATTCCGTTCGATATGTGGGTGCCGCAAACCGCCACGCTGGGTACCGAGTGGAACCAGCAGAAGATGAAAGATCCTTCTTCAAATACCCAATCGCTGACCGAAGGTGGCCTCATTCCAGGCCTCGATGCCACCAACCGCAGCCCGTATTCTTCAGCCAGAATCTTCTCTCTGTTTGCCGAAAACAACGCCGAGCTGACAGACACCACCATGCTGACCCCGGGCCTGCGTTTTGATCACCATTCCGAAGCCGGTAATAACTGGAGCCCGTCGCTTAACCTGTCCCAAGAAATGGGGGATATGTTCACCCTGAAAATGGGGATCGCCCGTGCCTACAAAGCACCTAACCTGTTCCAGAGCAACGGCAACTATGTGCTTTATAGCCGTGGGCAAGGCTGTGCTGCCAGCGGCGGGGCCTGCTACCTGATCGGTAATGACGACCTCAAAGCGGAGAACAGCATCAACAAAGAGATCGGCCTGGAATTCCACCATGAAGATTGGTTGGCTGGCATCACCTACTTCCGCAACGATTACCGCAACAAGATCGAAGCCGGTTATGCTCCTACGGGCACCACCAACAACGGAAAAACCGATATCTACCGCTGGGAGAACGTGCCGAAAGCCGTGATCCAGGGCCTGGAAGGCACCTTGAATATCCCGGTTAGCGAAACGGTAGCTTGGAACAACAACGCTACCTACATGATTGAAAACAAGAATAAGACTACCGGTGATTACCTGTCGATTATTCCTGAGTTCACCATCAACTCTACCCTGAGTTGGCAAGCCACGCAGGATCTGTCGCTGCAAAGCACCATGACCTGGTATGGCCGTCAGAAGCCGAAAAAGTACAACTACAAGGGTGAGCCGGTGACAGGTTCAGAGAAACGTGAGGTGAGCCCTTATACGGTATTTGGTCTGAGCAGCACCTATGCGGTGACCAAGAACGTTAGCGTAACCGGGGGGATCGACAACCTGTTCGACAAACGTCAGTTCCGCGCAGGTAACGCGCAGACCACGGGTAACGCCGTCACCAATTCCTATATGTACGGTGCCGGGGCGGCAACCTATAACGAACCGGGTCGGACTTACTTTATGAGCCTGAACACCCAGTTCTAAATGTGTGCTACCAAGTCAATCTCAGCGCGGCGCTTATGCCGCGCTTTTTTTTGCCGTTTTCCTCAATCATCCCGATCCCGCTGCTGCCCATTTCGGGTTAGAGTAGCGGTGACAAAGGAGAAATGATGGATCCACAGCAACAAATTATTGATTGGTTACGCCAAGATAGTGAACGTATGCAGGCATTGGCGACCGCCCGGCGGCTCGGGCTGAACGATTGGTGCCTGGGTGCGGGCTTCGTGCGTAATCTGGTGTGGGACCGGCTGCATGGTTTTACGGCCAGCACGCCGCTTAATGATATCGATGTGATCCATTTTGATTCGCGCCATAGCGATGCCGAGCGCGACCAAATGTTGGAGTCGCGCCTGTTGGAGTGGTCAGCACAACCTTGGTCGGTTAAGAATCAGGCGCGTATGCACCTGCGTAGTCACCGCGCGCCCTATCGCGACAGCGAAGACGCCATCAGTTATTGGACGGAGATCGAAACCGCCGTGGGTGCCCGATTGCAGGCCGATGGCAGCATCCAGCTCGTCGCCCCTTTTGGCCTACAGGCGCTGTTCAATCACAGCATCACCTTCAATCCCAAGAGCAACAACCCGGCCGCTTTCGAGCAGCGCGTAGTGGAGAAACAGTGGCTCGAACTCTGGCCACGGCTAAAACTGATGCCAAGGTAAAGTTTTGCCGCGATTTGCCGATACCTTTGGCAAGCTGCCTGGGAGGATCGCATGTCGACCAACATTACCATGATTGTGCCCATCAAGAACCCGATTGCCGGAGTCCGCGAGGTATTCACCGCCACGGGTAAAGGCGGGGCTGCACTGATGTCGGCACCGGTTAACAATGTCCCTGAAGGGGAGAAATCCAAGAAAACTGATAATGATGCGCCAATAACCCCAAAAGATAGCAGCGCGGCGTCACGTATTGCAGCGCTGTATAAGCAGATCCAGAACCTGCAGCAAAAACTGATCGAACTGAAAGACTCGGGTGGCGACACTCAAGAGATCGAACAGCAAAAACAGCTGATCATGAGCCAGATTGAAATGCTCCAGGCTGAGATCGCGCGCATTCAGAAACAAGAAATGGAAAAACAGCAGCAAGAGCAGATGGCCAAAGCCATGAGCGGTGATGGGGTTAACCGCCCGACCGACGCCAACGCCGTGGACGTTTATATCTAGACGATAAAGGGGCGCAACATGGCGTTACGCCCATCGACTCAGCTTTTCTTCAGGGGTTTGATCAGGTGATCCAACCCTTCAATTTTAATCGCCAACGTCATTTCCATCAGCATTCCCAGTCTGCCGTTGGGGAATTCGCCCTTACGAGCGAACCACAGCAGATACTCTTCCGGCAGGTCAATCAGCACCCTGCCCTGGTATTTGCCAAAAGGCATCACGGTGTTGGCGATTTCAATCAGGTTCTCTTTTTCCATCAGGCCCCCAGCAGGCGGATCATCTCTGCCTCGTCGATCACCTCGATCCCCAGTTCCTGTGCCTTGACCAGCTTGGAGCCAGCAGCTTCACCGGCGATCACCAGATCGGTTTTCTTGGATACGCTGCCACTGACCTTGGCCCCCAGCGCCGTCAGCCGATCTTTGGCTTCATCACGGGAAAGCTGGCTGAGAGAACCGGTCAGCACCACGGTTTTACCGGCAAACGGGCTGTCGATTTCTTCAGCTACCACCACGATCGGAGCAGGCCAGTTAATGCCGATTTCTGGACTAGTCAGCTCGGCGATCACCTGTTGGTTATGGGCTTCGGCAAAGAAGTTCACCACATGGCTGGCCACCACTTCGCCCACGTCCGGTACCTGTTTCAACGCATCCAGGTCGGCCTCTTGCAGCTTCTCCAACGAGCCAAAGTGCGCTGCCAGACCGGCTGCTGTAGCCTCACCCACTTCCCTAATACCCAACGCATACAGGAAGCGCGCAAAGGTAGTTTGTTTGGCGGTGGTCAAGGCATTGACCAGATTCTGTGCCGATTTTGGCCCCATGCGATCCAGCCCGGTAAGAAGACCGGCGGAAAGACGGAACAGATCGGCTGGCGTTTTGACATATTCCTTATCGACCAGTTGTTCGATAATTTTATCGCCCATGCCGTCAACGTCCATCGCCCGGCGGGAAACGAAGTGCTTCAGCGCCTCTTTACGTTGGGCACCGCAGATCAGCCCGCCGGTGCAGCGCGCAATGGCTTCGCCTTCCACTCGTTCCACATCCGAACCGCACACCGGGCAATGCTGTGGGAATACCACTTCACGCGCGTCCTGCGGGCGACGATCTTCGATCACCCCGACCACTTTCGGGATCACATCCCCGGCACGGCGCACGATCACCGTATCGCCGATGCGCAGGCCAAGGCGTTCGATTTCATCGGCATTATGCAGCGTGGCATTACTGACTATCACCCCGGCCACCAATACTGGCTCAAGACGTGCGACCGGCGTAATCGCACCGGTACGCCCGACCTGGAATTCCACTTCACGCACCACGGTGAGCTGCTCTTGCGCCGGGAACTTGAATGCCGTAGCCCAGCGCGGTGCACGAGCAACAAAGCCCAGAGATTCTTGCAGATCGATATCGTCGATCTTCACCACCACGCCGTCGATATCAAAGCCAAGATTGATGCGGTCCTGTTCTACCTGACGATAAAACGCCAGCACCTCATCGCTACCGGTACAGAGCTTAACGCGATCGCTCACCGGCAAGCCCCAGGCTTTAAACTGCATCAAGCGTTGCCAATGGCTGCGTGGCAATTCGCCCCCTTCCAGCAGGCCAACACCGTAGCAGAAGAAGGTCAGCGGGCGCTTGGCAGTGATACGCGGATCAAGCTGACGCAACGAGCCCGCCGCCGCGTTACGCGGGTTGGCGAAGATTTTGCCGTCTTTGCGGCGCGCCTCTTCGTTCATCTGCTCAAAGCCGGCATGCGGCATAAAGACTTCGCCACGCACTTCCACCCTGCGCGGAATATTGTCGCCAGTCAGGCGCAGCGGGATGGCGCGGATAGTGCGCACATTAGAGGTGATATTTTCCCCGGTGGTGCCATCACCACGCGTGGAGGCACGCACCAGCTCGCCATCTTCATACAGTAGGCTGACGGCCAACCCGTCCAGCTTCAGCTCACAGCAGAAGGTCAGCGGCTCGCTGCTTTTGAGGCGATCCTGCACGCGCTTGTAAAACGCCAGATAGCTTTCTTCATCAAAGACGTTGTCCAACGACAGCATCGGCACTTCATGCCGCACCTGATCAAACGCCGCCAAAGGGGCGGCCCCGACGCGCTGCGTCGGCGAATCGGCGGTGATCAGCTCAGGATGGGCCTCTTCCAGCTCACGCAGCTCACGCATCAGGCGATCGTATTCCGCATCCGGGATCTCCGGCGCATCGAGTACGTGATACTGATATTCGTGATGGCGCAATGAGGTGCGTAGTTGATTGATTGTTTCGTTAATCGATGCCATGGCTCACCATCAAAGATAAAAAACCCCCGGCTGGCGGGGGTTCTGGATTACGGATTATGCAGTGCGCAGGCAACCGGTCAGGCGTTGTTTTCCAACACTTCGCGGATACGTGCTTTATAGGTTTCCAGCTTTTGCGGGGTCATCATGCGGCGCTCATCGTCAAGCACCACGCCACCCACATCGTCGGCAATACGTTGTGCCGATTGCAGCATCAGCTTGAAGTTCTGATTAGCGTCGCCGTAAGACGGCACCATCATAAACATCGAGACGCCCTGCGTGGAGAAATCGGACATCATTTCCGGATCGAATGAGCCAGGCTTGACCATATTGGCCAGGCTGAACAGCACGGGACCACTACCTGCCGGGCTGATATGGCGATGGAAGATATTCATCTGGCCAAATTGGAAACCCGCCTGCAACACGCTCTGCAGCAAGACTTCCCCCCCGATAACGCCACCTTGATGAGCAGCGACGTGCAGCACCAATACGGTTTCCTGCAATTTTGCCGGTTTCAACGATTCCGGCGCGGGCTGCGGTTCAGGCACAGGCTCTGCATGTTGGAAAGCAGGCTCTGGCGCAGGAGCGGTAGCCGGAGGCATATCGTCAACGCGCGGCTCACGACGCACAACAGGTTGCTGCGGCTCTTCGTCCTCGTCCTGGGCATAGTTATCCAGCAGGATGTCATCATACTCCGGCCGCTGAGAAAGCGGCGCGGGCTGGGCTGGCCGAGACGCAGGTTGAGCTGCTGGAGCTGGCCTTGGTGCAATTACCGGCTCTTCGCGTGCGACATCGATATGGCCCATTGATGGCTCATCCTCAACTTCAGCGCGAGTGGCACGGATACGTACCTCTCCCACGCTTTCGGCAGGATCATCAAGTGGAGTAGGTTCACGCTCGTTTTTCGAGCGTTTGGCTGGGCGATCGCGAAAAAGGGACGAGCGTTCCTTACGGCTGGTCCAAAGACCATGTAATAACAACGCTATTATGGCGATCGCGCCAACAACGATTAATATCAGACGCAAATCCTGCATCATTGCTATCTCTGTTGTTCCAAGACATTGCCACCGCGGCAAACATTCACTCTTTAACTCTATTTGCCCGCAGGCACAAGTGCAAGTCCGTGCTGAACTTTATGCCAATAAAGATGATTATCCGGCATTTTTTTGCTGTTTTTTCAGCCAATGTGGCTCTAGCCAGTGGAAAATCAACCCTATATGATAGGTTAGCCTGTTTAGCCAAAGAGAAAATCTTAAGATATGTCCTATGTTCCTCCCCCTGTCGGACCCACCAACGGCTTCCATTATTTTGCCCAAGGATGGCGCCTGATTTCGCGCCCGGGTATTAAACGCTATGTCGTCTTGCCGTTGCTGGTGAACGTGCTGCTGATGGGTTCTGCCTTCTGGTGGCTGTTCAGCCAACTGGGCGACTGGATCCCGAGCATGATGAGCCATGTGCCAAGCTGGCTACAGTGGCTGAGTTATTTACTCTGGCCGATGGCGGTCATTTCCGTGCTGTTGGTGTTCAGTTACCTGTTCAGCACCATCACCAACCTGATCGCCGCCCCGTTTTGCGGACTGTTGGCGGAACAGCTCGAAGGCAGCCTGACTGGCAAACCGTTGCCGGATACCGGTATGCTCGGCGTGGTCAAAGATCTGCCGCGCATCATGTCCCGTGAATGGCGCAAACTGATGTATTACCTGCCGCGCGCGCTGGGCCTGCTGTTACTCTATTTTATACCGGGCATCGGCCAAACGTTGGCACCGGTGCTGTGGTTCCTGTTCAGCGCCTGGATGCTGGCCATTCAATACTGCGATTATCCATTTGATAACCGCAAGGTCAGCTTCGCCGAGATGCGCCAGGCGTTGCGCCAGCACAAAACCGACAACCTGCAGTTTGGCGCGTTGGTCAGCCTGTTCACCATGATCCCCATCCTCAATCTGGTGATCCTGCCGGTGGCGGTCTGCGGTGCCACGGCGATGTGGGTAGACCGTTATCGTGCACAATTTGTTCGTCACTAACGGCTTTATTTGAGGGCGCTTCTTGCGCCCTTGCTATTGTGATTAAAACTTATTCTCTAATAACATATCGATATACCAATTCTTTACTTCCCTGCCGAGACCGTTAGCGTATGCTTTCGATGTTCCCTACATTTCATAGAGTTATAAGGACGGGCCATGAGCAAGATTTACCAAGACAACTCATTAACAATCGGCCATACGCCGCTGGTTCGTCTGAACCGTATCGGCAACGGACGCATTCTCGCCAAGGTTGAATCTCGCAACCCGAGCTTCAGCGTCAAATGCCGCATCGGTGCCAATATGATTTGGGATGCTGAAAAACGTGGCATTCTTAGCGCAGGCAAAGAACTGGTGGAGCCAACCAGTGGCAACACCGGTATCGCCCTGGCGTTTGTCGCCGCGGCACGGGGCTACAAGCTCACGCTGACCATGCCGGAAACCATGAGCATCGAACGTCGTAAACTGCTCAAGGCGCTGGGTGCCAATCTGGTGCTGACCGAAGGTGCCAAAGGCATGAAAGGGGCGATCGCCAAGGCCGAAGAGATTGTGGCCACCGATCCGAATCGCTACATCCTGCTGCAACAGTTCAGCAACCCGGCCAACCCGGAAATCCACGAACAAACCACCGGCCCGGAAATCTGGGAAGATACCGATGGCGAGGTCGATGTCTTTATCGCGGGCGTCGGCACTGGCGGTACGCTGACCGGCGTCAGCCGCTTTATCAAGAACACCAAGGGCAAAGCCATCACCACAGTGGCGGTTGAACCGACCGACTCACCGGTCATCAGCCAGGCGTTGGCAGGCCAGGAAATCAAACCCGGTCCGCACAAAATCCAGGGCATCGGTGCCGGTTTCATTCCTGGCAACCTGGATCTGAGCCTGGTTGACCGCGTCGAGCAGATCACCAACGACGAAGCCATCAGCATGGCACGCCGTCTGATGGAAGAAGAAGGTATCCTGGCCGGGATTTCTTCCGGTGCCGCCGTGGCGGCCGCCGTCAAACTTTCCGAAGAAGCCGACTTTACCGACAAGACAATTGTGGTTATTCTGCCTTCTTCAGGTGAGCGCTACTTGAGCACCGCTTTGTTTGCCGATCTGTTCACCGAACAGGAACTGCAGCAATAGCGCAAACAGTGCACAAATAGCTAAAAAAGCACCTATTCAGGTGCTTTTTTTGTGGACTGGATCAAAGTTTACACCACTCAACGATTGATTTTCGCCGCTGGCTTTAGTATTTAACCGGTCAATTATTTCGATGCGCAAAATTAATCACCTTCCTGCCATTGTTTGAGCTGAATCGATTTACTCATTTGTCGCTCAAGCGAAAAACACGGCATAATGGGGAGCTGATTGAAACAACGCCAGATGCTCGGATTTTTTGATCTGAAATGCTTAAAGCGTCGTTTTATGTTGCATCAACGCTCGCCCCTGTACCATAGTCAGGCGCTAACCAGACAAGCTAAAATCACGCCGTTAGGCTAAACTTTAGCTCCACAACCTTAAATCCGATAAGTTGGGGAAACATCAATGTTCCAGCAAGAAGTGACTATCACCGCTCCGAATGGTCTGCACACTCGCCCTGCCGCTCAGTTCGTAAAAGAAGCCAAAGGCTTCACGTCTGACATCACCGTGACTTCCAACGGCAAGAGCGCTAGCGCCAAAAGCCTGTTTAAGCTGCAAACTCTGGGCCTGACCCAAGGAACAGTAGTCACCATCGAAGCCGTTGGTGAAGACGAGCAGAAAGCCGTTGAGCACTTGGTAAAACTGATGGCAGAGCTTGAGTAATCGGCCCGTCTTTTTAGTTAACACCAGTCAAGAGTAAGGTAGGGTTATGATTTCAGGCATTTTAGTATCACCGGGTATCGCTTTTGGTAAGGCTCTCTTGCTGAAGGAAGATGAAATTGTCATCAACCGGAAAAAAATCTCTGCAGACCATGTAGAGCAGGAAATCTCACGTTTTCTGGCAGGCCGCGCCAAAGCGTCTGAACAGCTGGAAGTAATCAAAACCAAGGCAGGCGAAACCTTCGGCGAAGAAAAAGAAGCGATCTTCGAAGGCCACATCATGCTGTTGGAAGACGAAGAGCTTGAGCAGGAAATCATAGCCCTCATCAAAGACGATCTGGCGTCTGCCGATGCGGCAGCCTACACCGTGATCGAAGGCCAGGCGAAAGCGCTGGAAGAATTAGACGACGAATACCTGAAAGAGCGCGCGGCTGACGTGCGTGATATCGGTAAGCGTCTGCTGCAAAACATCCTGGGCCTGGCGATTGTCGATCTGACCGCCATTCAAGATGAGGTGATCCTGGTCGCGAAGGACCTGACACCGTCAGAAACCGCACAGCTGAACCTGGACAAAGTGCTGGGCTTCATCACCGATCTGGGTGGCCGTACTTCCCACACCTCGATCATGGCTCGCTCCCTGGAACTGCCCGCTATCGTTGGCACCAGCGACGTGACCACCCAGGTAAAAAACGGCGATTACCTGATCCTGGATGCGGTTAACAACAAGATTTACGTCAACCCGACGGCCGAGGTGATTGAACAGCTGAAAGCGGTTCATACCCAATACGTCACCGAGAAAAACGATCTGGCCAAGCTGAAAGACCTGCCGGCGATCACGCTGGACGGGCATCAGGTTGAAGTCTGTGCCAACATCGGTACCGTGCGCGACGTCGCCGGTGCGGAGCGCAATGGCGCCGAAGGTGTCGGCCTGTATCGTACCGAATTCCTGTTCATGGACCGCGACTCACTGCCAACCGAAGACGAGCAGTTCTCGGCTTACAAGGCCGTTGCGGAAGCCATGGGCTCACAGGCAGTTATCGTCCGTACCATGGACATCGGCGGCGATAAAGACCTGCCGTACATGAACCTGCCAAAAGAAGAGAACCCGTTCCTGGGCTGGCGCGCGATCCGTATCGCGATGGACCGCCGGGAAATCCTGCACGCTCAGCTGCGCGCCATTCTGCGTGCCTCTGCTTTCGGTAAACTGCGCATCATGTTCCCGATGATCATCTCGGTGGAAGAAGTGCGCGATCTGAAGGGCGAGCTGGAAACGCTGAAAGCGCAGCTGCGTGAAGAAGGCAAAGCCTTTGACGAGAGCATTGAAGTGGGCGTGATGGTGGAAACACCAGCTGCGGCAGTGATCGCTCGCCACCTGGCTAAAGAAGTCGACTTCTTTAGTATTGGGACAAACGATTTAACCCAGTATACTCTGGCAGTAGATCGCGGCAACGAGCTGATTTCTCATCTCTATAACCCGATGTCCCCATCAGTGCTTGGCCTGATCAAACAGGTTATTGATGCATCTCACGCAGAAGGCAAGTGGACCGGTATGTGCGGCGAGCTGGCTGGCGATGAGCGTGCTACACTGTTGCTTTTGGGCATGGGGCTGGATGAGTTCAGCATGAGTGCGATTGCAATCCCGCGCATCAAGAAAATTATTCGTAATACCAATTTCGAAGATGTGAAGGCATTGGCAGCGCAGGCCTTGGAACAACCAACGGCACAGGATTTGATGAACTGCGTCAATAAGTTCATCGAAGAAAAAACGCTCTGCTAAAATTCCACGACACTGGAACGCCGCCCAATTTAATGCTTAGGAGAAGATCATGGGTTTGTTCGATAAACTGAAGTCTCTGGTTTCTGATGACAAGAAAGACATGGGCACTATCGAGATCGTCGCTCCACTTTCTGGCGAGATCGTCAATATCGAAGATGTACCGGACGTCGTATTCGCCGAGAAGATCGTCGGCGATGGCATTGCTATCAAACCTGCTGGCAACAAAATGGTTGCTCCGGTTGACGGCACTATCGGTAAAATTTTCGAAACCAACCATGCGTTCTCTATCGAATCTGATAGCGGCATTGAGCTGTTCGTGCACTTTGGTATCGACACCGTTGAACTGAAAGGCGAAGGCTTCAAACGCATCGCGGAAGAAGGCCAGCGCGTCAAGAAAGGCGATGTGATTATCGAGTTCAATCTGGCCCTGCTGGAAGAGAAAGCCAAGTCTACCCTGACTCCGGTGGTTATCTCCAACATGGACGAGATCAAAGAGCTGATCAAACTGTCCGGCAGCGTCACTGTTGGCGAGACCCCGATCATCCGCATCAAGAAGTAATCGCGGTTCGATCGTAAAAATGGCGCCTTTATCGGCGCCATTTTTTTATCCAGAACTTCTAAGCCCTACTGCGCTACCAGCGGCTCCGCTTGTACCTCCTGTTGCTGTCTTTCACGCTCCAAAGCCAATACGCCACGATGTGACAGATAGCAGAACAAGATGCAGCACACCACGCCGCCCATCAGCAGATAAAAGCCTCCATGCCATCCCATGTTATCGACCATTACGCCAAACAGGCTGGTGCCCAGCGTGGCCCCAAAGATATAGCTCATAAAGCCACGCAGGCCGACGGCGGAGCCGACAGCAAAGCTGGGAACGATCTCCATCGTCTGTACCGAAGCCAGGAACTGTGGCACATAGATCAGGCAACCGACGATGGCGGCAAAGATGGTGACCATCAACAGCGAGTCACTCTTCCAGTAACCAATCAGGCAGATAAAAATCATCACCATGCAGATCATCGCCAGCGGCATACGGCGTCCCTTGAACAGCTTATCCGACAGCCACCCAGCCAACAATGTGGACGGGATCGCCGCCCATTCAAAGAACAAAAACGCGATGCTCATCTGCTCTTTGGAAAAATGTTTTTCGGTGAGCAGGTAGATGGGCAGCCAACTGATCATGCCAAAGCGCACCATGTAGACAAATACGTCCACCAGCGACACATACCAGGCATTTTTATTACGCAGGACATAAGTACAGAAGATCTGGAAGGCGCTCATATTTTCCGGTGCCTGCTCCTGCACACCGGTTTTCACCCTGATGGTTTCTTCCGGCATCATTTGTTCCAGGGCAGGCAGACCTTCACTGCGCGGGGAGCCTTTACCCAGCCACAACACCACCAAAGCAAACAGCACTGCCACGCCCGCTGGGACGATATAGCTGGCACTCTGCCAGTGTTCACTGCCCAACACCGCAAAAGCCACGCCAACGATGGGGGCCACCACCCCACCGCCGATATTGTGGGATATATTCCAAAATGCGCCAACGCGGCCGCGCTCACGGCGTGGGAACCAGTTGGCGATGGTAATGAACGAAGGGCCTACGCCCATCCCCTGGAACAGGCCGTTAAACACCACCAATGCGGCAAAGATCCAGAAAGCTGAGCTGAACCCCAAACCGACGTTGACGATGGCACACAGCACCAGGCCACAGGCCATAAACACTTTGGGATTGGCCTTATCGGCCAGGCTGCTCATCACTCCTTTGCTGATGCCGTAGGCAATCAGCATGCAACTGCTCAACATGCCGATCTGCGTCGCACTCAGATCCAGATGCTCTTTCAGGTAGGGCGTCGAAAGGGTGAAGTTGTTACGCACGATGTAATAGGCCAGGTAGCCCAAAAAGACGCTCAGTAACGCCTGCATGCGATAACGCTGGTAGGTTGCTTGCACCTGTTCTGGCGGAACACGCTTTGCCGCCGTGCTAGGTTTTAATAATGAAAACATGTTATTCCCCTGTGAGGTTTATCTGTACTGGCTCAATGCGCCTGCTATTTATTAATAACGCTCGCAGCGGATGGTGTAATTAATTTATTAATAAGACAAGCCCCGTAATATGTGTCAAAATTGACTCAAACCCAGAACAAATAAGCCCAGTTTTGACCCATCAATTAACATTACCGTTATTAACCAAAAGTCGGCTCGCTCACTCCCCCACGCTAGAGCGCTACAGCACTAAGGTTGCACACAAAGCCAGCCCATAAGTGGCAATGTTTTTGAAGGTGTTAACAGTATTGATGGTCTATCAATGGTAATATCCTGGCTTCATCAACGTTATAACCCCGGCTAAATCCTATTGGTTCACGAAAATATTTTTGTCCCAAATGTTTTGCGGGTTATTTTTATCGTCATTGCGATTTTATGAATAAGATCACAAACGATGAGGTCGAGGGAGAATTTTATTATGCGTGCAACGCTCATTTTTACGGCAATGGTCTGCTGGCTGTTATCCAGTGTCGCCGGAGCCAAAAGAAATGAACTGGTGATGGCCACTACCTTTTCACCAGAGGCAACCGCCTACCTCATCAGCCGTTGGCAAGGCCAGCCTCAGTCGGTGGTCATCCGCACGCTGAACCGCACCAGCAGTTCCCTGGAACAACTGCTCGACAGCACCGGCAGCGACAACGTCGATCTGGTACTGACCTCCTCCCCCATGCTGCTCCAGCACCTGCAACAGCATCAGCGTCTGGCAAACTATGAGGGTGCTCCGGAACAATCACAGCGGCTGGTACCTGAACCTATCCGCAATACCGCCGTGGCGGTGGCCATTTCGGGCTTTGGCCTGCTAATCAACCGCACCAATCTGGCAGAGAAACGGCTGCCGCTGCCAGACGATTGGGACGATCTGACCGATGCCCGCTACCAGGGTGCTTTGCTGATGAGCAGCCCTTCCCGCTCGGATACCAACCACCTGATGGTGGAATCGCTGTTGCAACAGCGGGGCTGGCAATCTGGCTGGCAAACGATGCTATCGGCGGCCGGTAACCTGATCACTATCTCTTCGCGCAGCTTTGGCGTGGCGGATAAAGTCAAAAGCGGCCTGGGTTCCGTTGGGCCGATTATCGATAACTACGCCAATCTACTGCTCGACGATCCGCATCTGGCCTTCCATTATTTCCCTCAGGCCGCGGCCTCCCCCACCTATATTGCCGTAACGAGCAATAGCCATTATCCCGCTGAGGCCCGGCGCTTTATACAGTTTCTGCTCAGCCCGCAGGGGCAGCGGGTCCTGGCAGATACCAGCACGGGAAAATACCCTGTGGTTCCACTGCCGGCAGATAACCCACGTTTTGCGCAACAGCAAAAGCTGTTACAGCGGCCACCGCTGAATTACTCCCTAATTTTGCAACGTCAGCGCCTGGTGCAAAAGCTGTTTGATACGGCCATCAGCTTCCGCCTGTCTCAGCTCAAGGACGCCTGGAAAGCGTTGCATGGCGCTGAAAGCCGCCTCAAACGGCCTTTGCCGGAGATCCGCGCCTTGTTGACCGCCATTCCTGTCACCCAGGCCCAAAGCGAAGATCCTCAGTACCTTAAACAGTTTGCGGCACGTAGCGAGAGTGAGCAGCAGGTCATGGAATGGCAGCTGTTCTTTCAGCAGCAGCAGAGAAAGGCCATCAAGGCGCTGGAAGAGTTGAAATGAGCCGTTTATTGCCGCGCTTCTTTAAACGCCTGACTATCAGCGCCTGCCTGCGGGGAGCCTTTCTCACCGGCGCGCTGCTGACGCTTACCGTCAGCGGGGTCAGCCTATACTCTTGGCATGAGCAAAGCTCGCAGGTCCGCTATGCGCTGGATGATTACTTTCCACGCATCCAATCTTCGTTCGTGATCGAAAGCAATCTGAACACGCTGGTCGATCAGCTCAATGAATTTTTGCAGGCCGCCAATACCAATGCCCGCCTACAGTTGAGAAATCAGATCGTCGGCCATTTGGAACAAATCGAGCAGGCCAGCATGCTGTTGGATAACCCTGAACGTCAGCAAATTCAGGCGACGCTGGCAGAAAGCCGCCAACTGTTGGGCCGATTGGACAACGCGCTGTACAACATGTTTATCGCCGGGGAAAAGGTCAATGAGATCGCCGCGCGCATCAGTTGGCTACATGATGACTTCACCACCGAGCTGAATTCGCTGGTGCAGGATTTCAGTTGGCAACAGGGGGCATTGCTCGATCAGATGGAGACAGGCTCTGGCCAGGTATTCCCCCGATTGCAGGCTAGTTTGCGCGAAGTACAAAGTGAACAACAGCAGGTCTATGCCCTGGCACGCATCGAGAACCAGATCGCCGATGCCCTGCGCGATCGCCTCAACGAGCTGCAATCCGGCGCTGAAGAGCCCACCTCGGTTGCCGAGCATGTACGTTACCTAGCCTATCTGCAAAAGACGGCGAACGAAAATATGCAGGGGTTGCAGGCTCATCCCAGTACCATCACGCTGCGGCAAACCATCGACGAACTGCTGGAGACCGGCATTGCCGAAAACAGTATGCCCGCAGCGATGAAAAACTATCATCAGGCGCAACAGGCACTTACGCTGGCCACTCAGGCCAAGGAGGCCACGCTTGCCCGCTTTCGCACACAGCTGGAATCGCAACTGAGTAACAGCCACCAGCAGATGCAGACCTTTAACCATCGCCTGGAGCAAATCATCCGCGTCAGCGGCAGGCTAATTGTGATCGCCACCCTGCTGGCGATGTTATTGGTGTATTTGCTCAATCACTACTTTATCCGTTCCCGCCTGGTCAAGCGTTTTACCCAGCTGAACCAGGTGGTGGTGCGTATCGGCCTTGGGGAAACCAACGCGGTGATCCCGGTTTACGGTGGCGATGAACTGGGCCGCATCGCACGTCTGTTGCGGCGCACCCTAGGCCAATTGAACCAGCAAAAATCCCGGCTGGAGCAGGAAATTACCGAGCGCAAGGGCATTGAGCTGCATTTGCGTGCCACGCAGGATGAGCTGGTGCAGGCCGCCAAGCTGGCCGTGGTTGGGCAGACCATGACCACCCTGGCCCATGAGATCAATCAGCCGCTGAACGCTCTATCGATGTACCTGTTTACCGCTCGTCATGCGGTGGAGAAACAACAACCAGAGGCGGCCGCGCTGGCCCTGACCAAAGCAGACGGTCTGATTGGCCGCATGGATGCCATCATCCGCATGCTGCGGCAATTCACCCGGCGAACGGAACAGGATAGCCCCTCTCAGCCCGTTGATTTGCGCCAGTCATTCATCGCCGCCTGGGAGTTGCTGGCTCTTCGCCACCAACCGCTGCACGGGGAACTGCGGCTACCGGAAGGTGCGCCAAATGTGTTAGGCGATGAGGTGCGCATTCAGCAGGTGTTGGTCAATCTGATGAGCAACGCGCTGGATGCCTGCCAGGAGCGGCCACTATTGCAGATAAGCTGGCAACGCCAGGCGTCCAGTTGGCAGATCATGCTGTGGGATAATGGGCCTGGCTGGCCGCTGGCGCGGGCTGAATCGTTACTCAAACCTTTCACCACCAGCAAATCGGTAGGTTTGGGGATTGGCCTGTCCATCTCGCTTTCGCTGATGCAGCAAATGGGCGGTAGCCTGCATCTGGCCTCTACGCTGACGCAAAACGCCTGCGTCGTTTTACAGTTTCAACCGGTGGATCAACCATGTTAAGCCAACAAGCGCAAATTCTGTTAATCGACGACGATGCCGACGTCCTAGATGCCTATACCATGCTGCTCAACCAGGCAGGCTATCAGGTTCAGGCCTGTAGTAACCCACTTAAGGCACAGGAAATGCTCGGTGAGGAGTGGCCAGGGATCGTTATCAGCGATGTCTGTATGCCTGGCTGTTCCGGAATTGAGCTGATGGCGCTACTGCTCGCTCACGATGCCTGTTTACCGGTGTTGTTGATCACTGGCCATGGCGATGTGCCGATGGCGGTTGAAGCGGTGAAAAAAGGGGCCTGGGACTTCCTGCAAAAACCGGTCAACCCGGCCCAGCTACTCGAACAGGTCGCCACCGCGCTGGCCCAGAGACGTTCTTACATTGCCCGTCGTCGTTGGCAGCAAGAACAGCTGCAGAGCAATCTGATTGGCCGTAGTGAGTGGGTAAAGCAGCTACGAGTGCGTTTGCAGCAGGTGGCCGAAACCGATTTGGCGGTTTACCTGCAAGGGGAGCTAGGGGTCGGCAGGACTTTGGCAGCCCGTTATTTACACCGTATGAGCCATCGTAGCGAACAGCCGTTGATCGTGGGTGAATTGACGCCAGGGGGTGAGGCACCGTTAGAGCAATGGATTGAGCAGGTAAGCGGCGGGACGCTGATTTTACGCCACCTTGAGCACTTGTCTATCCCCCAGCAGGCGCGGCTGATCCAGCTCCAGGGGCAAGACCCGCTCCCCTTCCGGCTGATCGGCATTGGGACTTCACCGTTGGTGGAGCTGGCCGCCGGGCATACCCTCCTGCCCGATTTCTATTACTGCTTTGCCATGACCCAAATCGCCTGCCTGCCGCTTTCTCTGCGTCCCGACGATATAGAGCCATTGTTCCGCCACTACCTGGAACAGGCCTGCCTGCGCCTTAACCATCCGTTGCCGGATCTGCCAGCCGAGTTGATTAAGCGTTTAGTCAAAAGGATATGGCCAAATAACGTGCGCGAGCTGGCCAATGCCGCAGAGCTGTTTGCCGTCGGGGTGATGCCACTGGCAGAGACCGCCAATCCGCTGTTACACGGTTCCGATCCCGCTCCGCTGGATCAGCGTATCGAAGACTATGAGCGCCAGATCATTACCGAGGCGTTGAACCTGCATCAGGGGCGGATTAATGAGGTGTCCGAGTATTTACAGATCCCGCGTAAAAAGCTCTACCTGCGGATGAAAAAGTACGGTCTGGACAAGCAGCATTATCGTTAAATTGGCCAGCGCGGTACCCGCAGCGTGATCACCAACCCCCCCTGTTCGCCATTGTGTGCCTCAACCTGCCCACCATGGGCCAGCACCACTTTGCGAGCGATCGCCAAACCCAGGCCATAGCCCTTGCCAGACATCGCCGACTTTACCCGAACGAAGGGATCAAAGATGCTGGACAGCTTCGACTCCTCCACGCCCGGCCCCTGATCGCGGACCTGGATCTGGAACAATTGGTCGATACGCGACAGCACCACCGTCACGCTCTGGCCGTGACTGGAAAAGCGCAGGGCATTACGCACAATGTTCTCAACCGCACGGCGCATCAACTCGGCATTGCCTTTTACGGTGTACTCCACGTCGGAACTGGCCTGCAACACGATCTCTACGCCGGGGATTTGCGCCTCGTAGCGCGCATCGTTAACCACCGCGTCCACCAACCCATAAAGATCGAAATACTCCTCATCATTCGACAGGCCGCTGTTCTCGGTGCGTGACAGCGCCAACAGTTCGCCGATCATCTTGTCCAACCGCCCGGCTTCATGCTCGATACGCTGCAACGAGTTCTCCACGTTACCCGGATTTTGCCGCCCCAGGCCGATGGCTAGCTGCAAGCGGGCTAATGGGGAGCGCAACTCATGGGAGACATCATGCAGCAATTGCTCACGGGCGCTAACCAATACCTCCAGCCGCTCTGCCATGCTGTCAAAGTCACGCGCCACCTCAGAAAGCTCGTCATGTCGCCGCCGCATCGCCGGGAACAGCCGCACCGCCAGATCGCCCTGCGCTACCCGCTCAAAACCGACGCGCAGTTGGCGCATCGGGCGCGTCAGGTTCCAGGCCAACATAGCGCTGAACAGCAAGCCCCCCAGCCCACCGACCCACAGCATCGGCTCCGGAATATTCAGCAAACGCCAACGCTTGGCTGGCCGATATTCGGCCCGCAGCCCCTCCACATCGTAGCTCAACAGGTAACCCTGATTGTCCGCCCCCTTGACCCACTCCACCATCTTGGTAGGCCGAGGTACCTGGCTTTGATCTGTCTGCTCGGCTGGAGGTTGGGCCATAGGCGTCACGCTAAAGAAGCGGCGCTCGACTTCAGGCCAGTCGGCGACCATCGCGTTCAATGCTGGCATGCCACCACTGTGTAACACGGAGGCCGCAGAGGTCAGTTGCAGATTGACAATGCGCCGAGCCATGTTGTTTTCCGGCGATTCATGGCGATTGCCATAGAACGCGAACGTCACCCACAGCGCCTGGGTCATGATGATAAACGTCAGCCAGAA
Source organism: Serratia sp. ASV30 (assembly GCF_016428815.1). Classification (NCBI taxonomy): domain Bacteria; kingdom Pseudomonadati; phylum Pseudomonadota; class Gammaproteobacteria; order Enterobacterales; family Yersiniaceae; genus Serratia; species Serratia sp. ASV30. The sequence continues at coordinate 82,323 of NZ_JAELTL010000013.1, forward strand.
ACCGAGCAGGATTTTCCAGAACAGTCTTCCGCGCATCGGCATTACCTGATGCGGTAACCGATACTGCGCACGGTTTCAATGCTCAGTCGGTTATCGGTTAGCGCGCCCAGCTTCTGGCGGATATTGCTGATATGTACGTCCACGCTGCGATCGTAAGCCTCGCGTGGCCGCCCCAGCCCTTTCTCTGACAGTTCATCCTTCGACACTACTCGTTCAGGAGAGCGCAGCAGTAACTCCAGCAAGTTGAATTCTGAGGCGGTGAGATCAAATGCCTTACCCTGCCAGGCACTGCTGCGGGTGGACGGGTTGAGCGTCAATTCATTAAATTTCAGGGTCGAGACTTTATCCACCGCTTCCGGCTGCTCTTCAAACCGGCGCAGCACCGCACGCAGGCGTGCCACCAGTTCGCGTGGGTAACAAGGCTTGGGCACATAGTCGTCGGCCCCCATCTCCAGCCCGATCACCCGGTCGATATTGTCTCCCTTGGCCGTCAGCATGATGATCGGCAAACGGCTCTTTTTGCGAACCTCGCGCAGCACGTCGATCCCGCTCATGTCCGGCAGCATGATGTCGAGGATCATTGCGGTATAATCGCCAGAAAGCGCCCCATCCACTCCGGCCTTGCCAGTCAGCACCAGGGACGCGTTGAATCCTTCAGCCGTCAGGTATTCGCTCAGCATGGTGCCAAGTTCCAGATCGTCATCGACCAATAAAATTTTCATGCCCATTCCTCCGCTGATTTACCGCCATTTTCGCGTCTATTGTGGCTGTACGCAGCCGGTTTTACCTAATCCTTACACATTGACATTCTCCCGGCACAAATGAAAGACGGGGCTTATGGCTCAGGGGATACTCGATCTTGAGGAGATAAATGGCAGAGGTTGGGGAATAGGTAGAGAGTCTCGCTCCTCCCTACCAATTATCGCTCAGCTAGGAAAATACGCCGGTAGACAGGTAGCGGTCACCGCGATCGCAGATAATAGCGACAATGACGCTGCCAGGGTTGGCCGCAGCAACGCGCAACGCCCCAGCTACGGCTCCACCAGAGCTGACACCGCAGAAAATACCTTCCCGCTGCGCCAGTTGGCGCATGGTCTGTTCGGCTTCGCTTTGTGCCATATCCAACACCTGATCCACCAGCTCCGGGCGGAAAATACCCGGCAGATAGGCCGGTGCCCAACGGCGGATCCCCGGGATGCTGCTGCCTTCAGCAGGCTGTAAGCCAATAATATTCACCTGCGGATTTTGGCTTTTCAGGTAGCCACCAACGCCGGTAATGGTGCCGGTAGTGCCCATGCTGGAAACGAAATGAGTGATACGACCGGCGGTCTGCTGCCAGATTTCCGGGCCGGTGGTGGTGAAATGCGCGTAGGGATTATCCAGATTGTTGAACTGATCCAACACCTTGCCCTGCCCCTGTTGCTGCATCTCCAGCGCCAGGTCACGTGCCCCTTCCATCCCCTGCTCACGGCTGACCAGGATCAGTTCGGCACCATAGGCACGCATCGCCGCCTGGCGTTCCATGCTCATGTTTTCCGGCATCAGCAGCTTCAGCGTATAGCCTTTCATTGCACAGATCATCGCCAGCGCGATGCCGGTATTGCCACTGGTGGCCTCGATCAGCGTATCGCCCGGCTGGATTTCACCACGCAGTTCCGCCTGCTGGATCATCCCCAGCGCGGCCCGATCCTTGACCGACCCCGCCGGATTGTTGCCCTCCAGCTTGAGCCAGATTTCACTGTCCAGCCCTTCGGCCAGTCGTTGTAGTTTTACTAACGGTGTATTACCGATGCATTGTTCCAGCGTGGTCACAATCATTGCCTGCGTATAATGTAAAAAGGCAACCCTGGGTTGCCTTAAATGGGAATGGTTAGAAATTATCAGGCGCTTTTCGCTAACGCAACCGGTTGTAACAGTTGTTCACCGGCGTAGAGGCGGGCATTCAGGCTGCCAACGTAGTAACGGTCCCCGCGCGCCGGTGCAACATGACCTTCTGACATAATCACGCTGATAGGTTCCTGATGCCAGCCAATCGGCTGCACGGTCAACTGCCAGAAGTGGCCACGCGGGCTGACTTCCAACACCTGTACCGGTAATGGGCAACGGGCGCTGCAATCGGTGCCGATCTCCATTTCCCACGGGCGCAGGAACAGATCGACGCTGCCTTGGTGCATTGGCTGGAACGACAGCGGCCATTGGTGAGCGCCCACAAACAGCTGTGAACCGCGGATTTCGCCGTTCAGGCGGTTAACTTCGCCCATAAACTCCAGCACGAAACGGGTCGCGGGCTCACGCATGATCTCGGTCGGTGAACCTACCTGCTCGATATTCCCCTGGCTCATCACCACGATGCGATCGGCGACTTCCATCGCTTCTTCCTGATCGTGAGTCACGAACACGCTGGTGAATTTCAGTTCTTCATGCAGTTGACGCAGCCAGCGGCGCAGTTCTTTACGCACCTGGGCATCCAGCGCACCAAACGGCTCGTCCAACAGCAGGATCTGGGGTTCCACCGCCAGCGCGCGCGCCAAGGCGACACGTTGCTTCTGGCCGCCGGAAAGCTGTGAAGGGTAGCGGTTAGCCAGATGACCCAACTGCACCATCTCCAGCAACTGCTCCACTTTTTGTTTGATCGCCGCCGCATTCGGACGTTCACGGCGTGGCAGCACGCTCAGGCCAAAGGCGATATTGTCGAAAACCGTCATATGGCGGAACAGCGCGTAGTGTTGGAACACGAAGCCGACGCGACGATCGCGCGCATGCACGCGGCTGACGTCGGTGCCGTGGAAACCCAGCTTACCGCTGCTCTGGCTTTCCAGCCCGGCGATAATACGCAGCAAGGTGGTCTTGCCCGAACCGGATGGGCCTAACAGCGCCACCATCTCACCGGAAGGAATATCGAGCGAGATATCGTTCAATACCTTGGTACGGCCAAAAGACTTGTTGATACCGTTAATCTCAATGCTCATGATTTTCCTCCCGCTCGAGACGCGCATCCTGACGCGCCAGGCGCCATTGCAGTCCACTTTTCAGAAATAGGGTGACTATCGCCATCAGGGTCAACAGTGCCGCAGCGGTAAACGCCCCAGCGGTGTTGTAATCCTGATGCAGTAATTCCACTTGCAGTGGCAAGGTATAGGTTTCGCCACGGATAGAACCGGACACCACTGATACCGCACCAAACTCGCCAATCGCGCGGGCGTTGGTCAGCACCACGCCATACAACAATGCCCAGCGGATGTTCGGTAAGGTGACGCGGCGGAACATCTGCCAACCGGAAGCGCCCAACAGCACCGCGGCCTCGTCTTCCTGGCTGCCCTGGCTCATCATCAGCGGCACCAGTTCACGGACCACAAACGGGCAGGTCACGAATATTGTCACCAGCACCATGCCCGGCCAGGCGAACATCAGTTGGATATTATGGGCATCCAGCCAGCCGCCAATCGGGCCGTTGGTGCCGTAAAACAGCAGATACAGCAGCCCCGCGACCACCGGCGACACCGCAAACGGCATATCGAACAGCGTCAGCAGCAGTTGGCGGCCAGGGAAGGTAAAGCGCGTCACCAGCCAGGCCAGCAAAGTACCGAACACCAGGTTGACTGGCACGGTGATTAGCGCCACCAGCACCGTCAACCAAATGGCGTGCAGCATGTCCGGGTCCGAAAGGTTATGCCACACGGCACCCACGCCGGAGGAAAATGCCTCGATAAAGATCATCACCATCGGCACGACCAGCAGCAGGATGGAGAACAGCGCACCGATGGCAATCAGCGTCCATTTCCCCCAATTCACGCGTGGGCGCTCTGCGCCGTTCAGGGCGGTAACATCAGCCATCAGTGCCCTCCAATTCGGCGGCCAAAGCGGCTCTGTAAGGTGTTAATGGCAAACAACAACAGCAGTGATGCCGCCAGGATCACCGAGGCAATCGCACTGGCTGCCGGGTAATCGAACTCCTGTAAGCGCACAAAAATCATCAATGAGGTCACTTCGGTTTTCCAGGCGATGTTGCCAGCGATAAATATCACCGCACCAAATTCTCCCAGACTGCGGGTAAACGACAACGCCGTCCCGGCGAGCAGCGCTGGCGCAACCTCTGGCAATACCACGCGGCGGAAGCTCTGCCAGCGGGTAGCCCCGAGCGTTTCAGCGGCCTCTTCATATTCCGGCCCCAACTCTTCCAGCACCGGTTGCACCGTGCGCACCACGAAAGGAATGCTGGTAAAGGCCATCGCCACCGCAATCCCCAACCAGGTGAAGGAAACCTTGATATCAAAATGAGCCAGCCATTGGCCGTACCAACCGGTGGTAGAAAACAGCCCTGCCAAGGTCAGGCCGGCCACAGCTGTAGGCAATGCAAACGGCAAATCCATCAGGCCATCCAGCAAGGAACGGCCGGGGAACTCGTAACGAGTGAGGATCCAGGCCATCAGCATGCCAAACACCGCGTTGAAAATGCTGGCAACTCCGGCTGCCAGCAGCGTCACTTTATAGGCCGCGACGACCTGCGGATTGGTGATCACTTCCCAATACTGTGCCAGACTCATCTGCGCCAACTGCATCACCAGCGCGCTGAGCGGCAACAACAAAATCAGGCAGGTGAAAAGCAGACTGCTTCCCAAACTGAGAGTAAACCCAGGCAGAACCCGCTTGCTGGCCATCGAAAACATTACTTATGCCCTGCCGCTAACAGTTGGTCCAATTCTCCGCCGGTTGCAAAGTGGGCACTCATCACCTGTGGCCAGCCACCGAACTGATCTTCCACGCTGAACAGCTTGGTCTCAGGGAACTGGCCTTTGGCCGCCGCCATCACCTGTGGGTCATTGACGCGATAGTAGAAGCTGGTGATCAGTTTCTGGGCCGCCGGACTGTAGAGATAGTTCAGGTATTCTTTGGCCACCTGCTCGGTGCCGTTTTTCTCGACGTTTTTGTCCACCCAGGCCACCGGGAACTCCGCCAGAATATCAACCGGCGGCACGATCACTTCATATTTGTCTGCGCCGTACTGCTTGCGGATATTGTTCACTTCGGATTCAAAGCTGATCAGCACGTCGCCCAGGCCACGCTCGACAAAGGTCGTCGTTGCACCACGGCCACCGGTATCAAACACCACCACGTTTTTCAGGAAACGGGTCATGAACTCGCGGGTCTTGGCCTGATCGTTGCCGTCAGCCTGGCTGGCAGCGCCCCAGGCGGCCAGATAGGTATAGCGGCCATTTCCGGAGGTTTTCGGGTTCGGGAATACCAGCTTCACGTCATCACGCACCAGATCGCTCCAGGTGTGGATGCCTTTCGGGTTGTCCTTGCGCACCAGGAACGCCATGGTGGAATAGAAGGGAGAGCTGTTGTTCGGCAGGCGTTGCTGCCAATCTGCCGGGATCAGTTGGCCGCGATCGTGCAGGATTTGCACATCACTGACCTGGTTATAGGTGACCACATCGGCACGCAGCCCCTGCAAGATCGCCAGCGCCTGTTTGGAAGAACCGGCGTGGGACTGTTTGATGGTCAGTTTGTCGTTCGGATGCTGCTGATCCCACTGTTTTTCAAAGCCAGGGTTCAGCGCAGCAAACAGTTCGCGGGAGACGTCATAAGAGCTGTTGAGCAATTCTGCCGCCGAAACCGTACCGCTGGCTAACAATGCCGCCACCAGCCAACCTTTCAACAGCGTATTTCTAACCCGGGAATGTTCCATTGCGCACCTTATCACTGAGTCTTACCGCCGGGCTGATGCCCTGATATTGACCAGTGTATTTATAACTTGATGCAGACCTGTAACGCTTTTATATACCGTTTAGTGATTTTCAAGCATCAAACGCTATAAGGCAGGAGGGGAGCGGTTCACCGCAGAGGGAGGGAAAGCCCGGAGCCAGAAGAACTGGCCCAGAGAATGACAATGTTGATGAATTTATTGTAGGGGTGCCGCATGCTGCGCCCGTTTAACAGCGTGCTATACCCCTACATAAAAGCCAATTACATCAAAGCGACATCAGACGCGTCAGCGAAGGGGCAAAGTAGTAGCTCCCGGTCACCGCGCGGCTGAAACGCAGCATCGCGTCGTGTTTGCCGTCCAGCTCGCCGAACATGCTTAACAGCTGCTGTTCGATATTATGCAGGCGCGCGCAATAGGCGATGAAATACAGGCCATGTTTGCCGCTGGCGGAGCCATAAGGCAGGCTCTGGCGCAAAATTTTCAGCCCTTTGCCGTCTTCTTTCAGATCGACACGGCTGACGTGCGAGGTATCTGGCCGTTGATCCGGCGGCAGTTCTTCACTGTCTTGTTTGGTACGGCCAATGATCTGTTCCTGCTGTTCGGTAGTGAAACGCTGCCACTGGCGCAGGTTGTGCTCGTAACGCTGTACCAGCACGTAGCTGCCACCTTCGTCTTCTTCGCCAGCGCCAATCACCGCGACTTCCGGGCGTTGTTCGCCCTGCGGATTTTCGGTACCGTCGATAAAGCCGCTCAGATCGCGCTCTTCTACCCAGCGGAAACCGTGCGTTTCTTCTTCAATACGAATGGTGTTACCAAACGCGGCCAAGGCGGCCTGCGCCAGGGTGAAGTTAACGTCATGACGCAGCGATTGAATATGGATCAGCATATCGCGTTGGGTGGCCGGTGCCAGCCCTTTGCCCAACGGCGTGAAAGGCTTCAGCTCTTTGGCACCCTGGCCATTGGAGAGATCATGCCAAACGTCGGAGCCAAAAGCGATAACCGCACCTAAGTGGGCATCTGGAAACTGTTGCTGCAACTCGCCAAGCACCTGACAAAACTGTTTGCAACCTTGGCGCAGATCGACGAATTCGCCCTGTACCATCGCTTCCATAAAAATACCAAAACGGCAGTGTTCCAGCAGGATGCCGCTCTGAACCTGTGTCATGTTGATTTCCTCAAGACCTGAATCGGGTAACAGGTTGCCCTGTTATAAACGCGCAATATCATAACGCACAGCAGGCTGATTGCCTTGCCCGAACGCAAAGAAAATAGGGATTTAACGCCAAACGAGGCAGGCACACCGCAAGGTGCGCCCGCAATGAGAATTATTGTGCTTTGGCATGCCAGACGATTTTACTCACCGTCCAGCTCTGCAGAGTATCGTCCGGTGGGATCAGGTCCTGCGGGCCAGCCCATTTACCACTGAAGATATAGCTGACATTGCGGCTTTGCTGTGCCACACACTCGACCTTGCCAGCATCCTCACCTTCGGCTGGTTTACAGGCGCCGTAGGCCTTGTTGAACAGTTCACTAAACGGCGTACCCAACTTGCTGCCCCATTCGGTGGCGATCTTGGCATCCATCACGTCAATGCGCTGCACGTGGCCTTTAGGCTCCCCGGTGATCACCAGCTTCACGTCATCGCCGTCCAATGCCTGGAAGTAGGAAACAATCTGCCCTTGATTGGTCGCCATCCCGCCACGCATGCGGTAATTGTTATTCAGGCCCTTGCCAATCGCCGCTTCCGTCATGGGGGTACCAGCCCCCACATCACCGACGCCTTTAGCACTGACCTCTACGCTGCCGCCAAACCAGTTGAACGGCGACAGGCTTGACCAGGAGAAGTTTGACATGGCCGAACAGCCGGTCAACAACAGCGGTAGCCCTAACAACAGTGGGCGAATATTCATTCATAGCTCCTTAACATCAAAGACATCGGCGATATGCAGCCTCTCATAACCACTGTGGCTGCGCCATCAATTGCCAGATTGGAGTGCGTAAATTGGGAAAAGTGCCGCAACTTTTAACAATTAACCCGCCTCATCCTGCGGGATAAAACAGGCTTTCAAGCGCCGATTCATTAACAGATACCCCATCGCCAGCACATCCAACAGCGCCAGCAGGAGATCCAACGGAGGTTCATTGCTGTCTTGCTGCCACAGGCTGTACAGCGAGCCGAGCAGCGCTGCCGCCAGCGAAACTATCAGTACCCAACGCCAACTACGCCACAGACGTGGCCAATGCTGGCGGCGGCCAGCAATCAAAAAGGCCAGCGCCGCAGGCAGCCCAAGCGCAATACCGTACCAAAAGCGCTGAGTATCTGGATAGAACAGTTGTAACAAGCCAGCACCCTGATCGCGTGAGGTGCCCGCCATCACAAACAGTAGCCAGGTACGAGCCTGTAAGATCAGTACGCCCCAAAACCACAGCGGCAACCGTAACATACCGTGCTGATCGTAATCGTCCGGTGAAAACCGGTGTGTTGACGCCTTCAAAGACTTTTCCTTGCCGATGTTATGATTACCCTTGCAAATGGCGACGGTGGCCACCATTTTCAATCTCCAGCTTAAGAAGCTCTTAAGATCCTTATGGTTTAATCAGGTTATGTCCCGCTAACGGGAAATCATTCAGACCACTGATAAGGAAGATCCAGATGAAAAAGATCGCTTTACTCACACTCATCGCATTATGCAGCGCACCGGTTCTAGCTCAACAGGGCGGGTTCCTCGACCCCAACGCGACACCGGCTCAAACGCAAACCAGCCCGCAAGGTGGCTTTTCTGGCCCTAGCGCCACACTGACCACGGTAGATAAGGTCAAATCGTTGAGCGATGATACCTGGGTGATGTTGCAGGGCAATATCGAACAGCGCGTGGGGGATGACACCTACACCTTCCGCGACGCCACCGGCACGCTGACGGTAGAGATCGACAGAAAGCGCTGGAACGGCCAGACCATCACCCCAAAAGACAAGGTACAGTTGGAAGGGAAAGTGGATAAGGACTGGAACAACGTGGAAGTCGATGTGAAAAACATCAAAAAACTGCCTTGAACCAGGGCTTGGGGGCGGTGGTAACCACCGCCCTGACGATCAATACTCTTGATCTTCGATCAGGCGTTTCCCCAGACTGGTGATCGCCTGAATTTCGTAGCCGAGCTTTTCATACATTTCGATCACGGTGTCGTTATCTTCACGCACCATCAGCTGAATTTTTGGGCAACCGCGCGCAATCAGCTTTTTCTCCAGCCGATTAATCAACGCATTGGCAATGCCTCGCCCGCGATAGTCTGGATGAACGCCCAGATAATACGCCGAGCCACGGTGGCCGTCGTAACCCCCCATCACCGAGCCCACCACCTCGCCGCCCACTTCCGCGACCAAAAACAGATCAGGATCGTGGTTCAGTTTGCGTTCAATATCCATCTCGGGATCGTTCCATGGTCGCAATAGGTCGCAACGCTCCCATAGGGTGATGACCTCTTCAAAGTCGTCTTGCCGAAATACGCGAATTTCCATCGTTGCTCGCTACTGTTAATTAACTTATTTAATACCCTATGGATTTCAAGCTGCAGCGTGAAAGACGACGGGTATATCTGATTATTACGTAATTATTGACTGATACCCGCCGTCTTTCAAGCCGCAGGGTTTTGTCAGGTAATAAATGGCAATAGTTATCAAGTCGATTAATGAGTATCAATACGCTATAACGTCGCGAAATAGATTGATCGAGTTGGAGCCGCGCGTGATGAATAAACAGAGCAAAACCTACCTCAATTTCAGCCCCCTCACCGCTTCATCGACCCGTCGCCAACTGCTGCTCTCCGGCCTGGCCCTGGCCCTGCTCGGGGGGAAAACCTCAGCCACCCAGGCAAATATGCTGCAACCCAAGCCGCACAGTAAACCACTCCCCAAGGCCACGGGGAGCAGAAGAGTGGTGATGATCGATCCCGGTCACGGCGGTATCGACTCCGGTGCGGTGGGCCATGAAGGCTCACAGGAAAAACACGTGGTGCTGGAAATTGCCAACCACGTGCGGCGTTTTTTGCATGAGCACGAACACGTTGAAGCCCGGCTGACCAGGGAAGAGGACGAATTTATCCCGTTGTTCCAGCGCGTGGAAATCGCCCACCAGCATCAGGCCGATCTGTTTATCTCGATCCATGCCGATGGATTTACCAGCCCGGATGCCGCCGGTGCTTCGGTGTTTGCCCTTTCCAACCGTGGAGCCAGCAGCGCAATGGCACGCTATCTCTCCAATAAGGAAAACGCTGCCGATGACGTCGCGGGGGGCAAATACAAAGATCAGGATAACTATCTACAGCAGGTGTTGTTCGATCTGGTGCAAACCGACACCATCAACAACAGCCTGACCCTGGGCCGCCACGTGCTGGGCCAGATCCGCCCGGTTCACCGCCTGCATAGCGAAAGCACCGAACAGGCGGCGTTTGCCGTATTAAAGTCCCCTTCAATTCCTTCGGTGTTGGTAGAAACCTCGTTTATCACCAACCCCGGTGAGGAGCGCCTGTTAGGCACCACCGCCTTTCGCGAAAAAATTGCCCGCGCCATCGCCGACGGCGTGATCAACTTCTTCCAATATTACGACGCACACCAACGTAAGCCGCGCTAGACCTGCAAAATACGGGGCGAGAAGGTATACTTGTCGCCCCGTTCAGTTACCCGTTGCGAATAACCTGTATGAGTTTACCCACCATTGCCGCAGTAAAATCCTTCCTGCTGGCGTTGCAAGATAATATTTGTGAGCACTTGGCCCAGGCTGATGGCGGCGCCGCTTTTAAGGAAGATCGCTGGACGCGTGAGGAAGGCGGCGGTGGCCGTAGCCGGGTGCTGACCAACGGTAAGGTGTTCGAACAGGCAGGAGTAAACTTTTCCCACGTTTCCGGTGCCACACTGCCCGCCTCAGCCACCGCGCATCGTCCCGAACTGGCCGGGCGCAGCTTTCAGGCGATGGGCGTATCGCTGGTGATCCATCCGCTCAGCCCCTATATACCCACCAGCCATGCCAACGTGCGCTTCTTTATTGCGGAAAAACCGGGTGAAGAGCCCGTTTGGTGGTTTGGCGGTGGCTTTGACCTAACGCCCTTCTATGGTTTTACCGAGGACGCCGTTCACTGGCACCGCACCGCGCAACAACTCTGCGCCCCCTTCGGTGACGATGTGTACCCAAAATACAAGAAGTGGTGCGATGACTATTTCTTTATCAAACACCGTAATGAAGCCCGCGGCATCGGCGGCCTATTCTTTGACGATCTGAATACCCCGGATTTCGAAAGCTGTTTCGCGTTTACCCAGGCGGTAGGTGAAGGTTTCCTGGAGGCCTATCTGCCGATCGTGGAAAGACGTAAAGCACTGCCTTGGGGCGACAACGAACGCCAGTTTCAGTTGTATCGCCGTGGCCGCTATGTCGAGTTTAATCTGGTGTGGGATCGCGGTACGCTGTTCGGCCTGCAAACCGGGGGGCGCACCGAATCGATCCTGATGTCGATGCCGCCTTTGGTGCGTTGGGAATATAACTTCCAGCCTGCAACCGACAGCCCGGAAGCCGCGCTATACCGTGACTTTCTGCCAGTGCGCGACTGGCTACAGGAGCAAGAATAATGCAGATTTGGGTCGATGCCGACGCCTGTCCAAACGTGATCAAAGAAGTGCTGTTCCGTGCCGCAGATCGCGCGGCGATGCCAGTTACCCTGGTGGCTAATCAGCCTTTGCGCACGCCCCCTTCGAAATTTATCCGCACCTTGCAGGTTGCTGCAGGATTTGACGTGGCGGATAACGAAATCGTGCGCCGCTGTGAAAAAGGCGATCTGGTGATCACCGCGGATATCCCGCTGGCCGCCGAAGTGATAGAAAAAGGCGCTATCGCCCTGAATCCTCGCGGTGAGCGTTATACGCCAGACACCATTCGTGAACGCCTGAATATGCGTGATTTTATGGATACCCTGCGCTCCAGCGGGATCCAGACCGGGGGGCCGAACACCCTCAACCAGCGCGATCGCCAGCAGTTTGCCAATGAGTTGGACAAGTGGCTGCAGCAGGCGAAACGGGCCAATTAGCACCGAGATTACCCCTCACCCTAACCCTCTCCCCAAGGAGAGGGAACCGAACGTGCCACCAATTAGCTTCCGTATCTGACATGCCACCCATTGACTTCTATATCTGAATTCAACCTTGTATTGGCTGAGGTATGAAACGCGCCACATTCGACTCCCGCACCTTGAACGCTGCTCCGGAACAGCTCCCTCTCCCTGTGGGAGGGGACCGAACGTGCCACCAATTAGCTTCCGTATCTGACATGCCACCCATTGACTTCTATATCTGAATTCAACCTTGTATTGGCTGAGGTATGAAACGTGCCACATTCGACTCCCACACCCGAATGCTGCTCCGGAACAGCTCCCTCTCCCTGTGGGAGAGGGTTGGGGTGAGGGGCCGCAAACGCCTCAAATCAGCTTAGAAGCGCACCTCGCCACCAAACAGATAAGTTCGACCGCGGGCGGTGTTGGCCGCAGTAGCCTCATCCCCCTGGATCGGCAGCATATTCAGCTTGTTAAGCGCATCGGAATAGCTTTTATCCATCACGTTTTGCACGCTGAATTTCAGCAATAGGTTACGGTTTATCTGATAGGTGCTGTACAGATCGATAACGGTAGGAATATTTGGCATCTCCTGTTTCATCAACTTCCCGGTTTGCTCACTCATTTCAAAATCAGGAGAAAGACGGCGAGCCTTGCCGGTATATTTGATGATGCTGCCCACGGTCAGCGCTTCGTCAAAGAAACGTAACCCGCTATCCAGAGTAAAATACATGTCCGGCAGTTCGTTGATATCTCCCGCACCAAAGTAGCTACTGGCGATAGAGGTAGGCTGGTCGGTGTGCTGTTTGCTAAATGAGGCACGGGCAAAGCCGCGGCCAGCATCATAATTGGCTTCCAGCTCCACCCCGTGGGTACGCACCGGCGTCAGGGAGTTGACGTAGATATACATGTTATCCGAGAACTCTTCGCTGGCATCGCTCCAGTCATTCTGCAAGTTCTCACCCAAACTACACTTGCGGCCATTTCGGCACACCATGTAAGACTCGCTAAAGATATAGTTTTTGATTTTACTGGTGTAAACCACCGCCTTAAAGCGCAGGGTATCCTGCTTGAACAACAGATCGTTGCCGCTGAGGTTAAAGCCGGCCTGCCAGGTTTCTGCACGTTCGCCTTTCAGGAACGGGTTCATCGAAGCGCCTCCGGAGTTAGAGAAGAACACTTCCTGGATGTTGGGGGCACGCATCGATTTGCTGTAGCTGGCAAAAGGTTGCAGCCAAGGCGTGACCTGCGCAGACAGCATCACCGAAGGGTTAAATCCGTGCTCCTTCAGGTCGATGTTGGCACTCCCCTGCGGAAAACACTCCACCCGCAAATCACAGGCCGGTTTAAAGCCAGTGAGCTTGTTGTTGGCATAATTGAGATTGAGATCGAGCTGGTAGATTTCACGGTTGAGTTGCAAGCCAGTGTACAGGCTGGCGATACGCTGGTCGCCCGACGGGGCAAAGGTGTTGTTCTCGATCGCCTCATGTGCCGTCTGCGGATCCTCAATCTGCGATTCGACGTGCTTGTCGTACTGGTTGCGCATCAGTTTACCGCCGTAGGTGAACGCTACGTCGGTCTGCCACAGGCTAAAGCGGCTGGTATTATTGATATCCAGCGCGTCGGAGCGGTTTTCCGCATTGGTATTAAAGAAAGTGAACAGTGAATCACTGTCATACTTCTGATTACCCTTGCTGTGGCTGGCGGTCATATTCAGATCCACCCACTCAGAAAATGGCGCGTAGTGATATTTGAGATAAAAATCGTTGCTGTCGATATCGCGGCGCGAGAATTTATTCTGGTAAGTTCGGGCGGATAATTCAATGCTGTGATATTCGTTGGGCTTGATATCCACCTTGAACAGCTGCGATTTGGGGTTTTGCTTCATAAACTCGTCGTAACCAAAATCTTCACTGCTCACGCCGTCGCCGTTGTTGAAGTTGGAATAGATGGAGCTGCCGCTAATGGCAGCCATCACGCCCAAGCTGCCGGTATCGGTGAACGCAGCCCCTTTGGCCCCAACGGCGATCATACCGCTGCGGCCAATACCGTTACTGCCCACGGAGAACTTGGTGCGCACGCCAAACGGATTATCGGCAAACACCACATCATCCACGCCGATAGTGCGGAAGTTGGCACTGCCAGCCAATGCGTTCACCCCAGATGCACCGCTGTTCTCGCCACGCGCCACGTCGACCCCAACAATAAAATTCGGATCGATCAGCACGCCGGATTGATTGTTGGTAGAACCATGGGACATCACGCCAGAGGTCGAGGTGCCAAAATAGCTCTGGGTAATGCCATCAACCATGGTATTTACCCGGCCAAAACCACTCATCCCACGAATATTGACGCTGACCGCCCCTTGGCTGGGATCGATTTGAGTAAAGGTGCCGGGCATGCTGCGCAGGATATTATCTATCGACTGTAGATTTTTATTTTCGTCGCGCGAGCTGAATGCCCCAGGCTTTTCCAATGCCTCCTGTTCGCTGTTATTAGTCGCCGCCGAAACGTTCAGCGGGCTGAATAGCGCTTGGCCTTTATTTTCTGCAGCCAACAGCGGGCCAGACAAAACCATACCGGTGCCAACCGCACCAATAAGCAGTTTAAATTTCATATATCCCCTAAAGTATTGCTATCAAAATCAGTGAGTGATCAATGCTCAGCAGAAAATACCGCCAGGTAGGCGGAAATTAATTATGGTTATTATCTGCCGCGCAGCTATTAAGCTGCGCGGCCAAGAGCCTTATTTTTGCGCTTTTTCGTCCATTGCTAAAATAAAGCTGTATTCCAGCGCGCTATTTTCCAATCGACTCAAGCGGCCCGATTTCCCCCCGTGGCCCGCCGACATATCCGTGGACAGCAATAACACCGCATCCCCCTGCTGGAATTGGCGCAGCTTCGCCACCCATTTGGCGGGTTCCCAATACTGAACCTGTGAATCATAAAGTCCACTGGTGACTAACAGATTCGGGTAGCGCTGCGCGCGCACATTATCGTACGGACTGTAGGACTTGATCAGCGCATAGGGCTGCGGCTGATTGGGGTTGCCCCACTCCTCGTATTCACCGACGGTCAACGGAATGCTGTCATCCAGCATCGTCGTCAGCACATCCACAAAAGGCACCTGAGCCACCACCGCGTTATACAGTTGGGGAGCCTGATTGATCACCGCCCCCACCAGCAAGCCTCCGGCACTGCCTCCCATCGCGTAAACGCGCCCCGGCTGCCCGAATCCCTTATCGATCAGCGCCTGAGTGGCATCGATAAAGTCATTGAAGGTGTTTGGTTTGTTCGTCAGTTTGCCCTGCTGATACCAGTCTTGCCCAAGCTCACCGCCGCCGCGGACGTGGATCAGCGCATAGACGAAACCGCGATCCAACAGGCTAATGCGGTTGGCGCTGAACGCCGGGTCCATACTCATGCCATAGGCACCGTAGCCATACACCACCAGCGGACTTTTGCCAGGTTTGAATTTGGCGCTGTTGTATACCAGCGAGACCGGTACCTTTACTCCGTCGCGGGCGGTGATCCACAAGCGCTCACTGTGATACAGGCCTGGTTCTACGCCCTTCACTTCCTGTCGTTTCAGCAACTCGCGTTTACCGCTGTTGAGATCCCATTCATAGGTGCTGGTTGGCGTGGTCATGGCCGAATAGCCATAGCGCAGGCGGTCACTTTCCGGGTCCGGGTTGTAGCCCAGCCAGGCCATATAGCTGGCATCATCAAACGCAATGCTACGTTGCTCGCCCCCTTGCCAGGCAATCTGCCGTAAATGCACCAGGCCCTCACTGCGCTCTTTCACCACCAACCAGTCACGAAACAGGGCAAAGCTTTCCAGCTCACCGTTTTCCTGTGGAGCGATCAGCGGCTGCCATGGCTGGCTCGCGGACGCAGTCTGGTACAAACCAAAGTGCGGGCTTTGATGATTGGAACGCAGATAAAACTCACCGCGATAATGGTCGAGGTAATATTCGCGCCCGGCCTGACGCGGGGCAAAAAGTTGTACCGGAGTTTGCGGCCGGTTGGCGTCGAGCAGACGCACTTCGGAAGTGGTATTCCCGCTGATGGTGACAATCACGTAATCCCGCGAAGAGGAGAGACCCAAGCTCAGGTAAAATGCCCCATCGTTTTCCTGATACACCAGCTTATCGGCCGCAACCGGCGTACCAAATTGATGGCGGTAGACCTGATAGGGTGACAGCGTTTGGGGATGATTGCGCACATAGAACAAGCTGTTGCCGTCGTTGGCCCACACCATATTGCCCGAGGTGTTTTCAATCACCTCTTTGGCCCAAGTGCCGCTAGCCAGATCGCGCAGGGAAATGCGGTACTGCCTGCGCCCTTGAGTATCCTCCGCCACGGCCAGGCGGCGGTTGTCTTCACTGACCGCCATTCCCCCCACGCGGTAATAATCTTGGCCCTGGGCGCGCTGATTGGCATCCAGTAACGTCTGCCAGGCGGAGCCATCCGCAACGGCCTGCCGCTGGTAGACGGCAAACTCCTTACCCGCATCAATGCGTTCCTGATAGCGGTAGCCATTGAGCTGGTAGGGAACCGAGCGATCTTCCGGGCTCATGCGGCCCAGCATTTCGTGATACAACCGATCGCGCAGCGTCTGATACGGCTGCATCACCTGTTCGGTATAACGGTTTTCCGCCGTCAGATAAGCCAACACCTGTTTATTCTGGCGGCCATCATCACGCAGCCAATAATAATTATCGATTCGTGTTTCGCCCTGGGCGGTTAATTTATGCGGAATAATTTCAGCCTGGGGCGGCTGCGCGGCCACCTTGGTGGCAAAGTTTAATAACCCCATAGAAATCAGTAGATAAGTTACCAAAGGCCTGCGGCAGCGAGCCGATTGAACAGGTAATGTCATAACCCCTCACAATAATTTGAGCGTAGTAACCCCCTCCTATTGCGTGCAACAAGAGATAACGCCTGATGGGTAAATACTTTTTGGCTGGCTTACAACAACGCCAGGTTAAAATCCACTGCCATGGTCACGGCAATCTTGCCTTGGCGCAGCATCTCCGCTGGTGGCGAAGGTAACGGCTGCGCACGCAATATCACCGCCAGCGCTTCACGATCTAACGACGCGGTAGCGGAGGGCGTTTTCAGTACGACATCGGCCACTCGCCCCTGAGCATCCACCACAAAACTCACCACCGGTGCCCCCGAACGCTGACGCCGTTTGGCGTCTGCCGGATAGCGCTTCACTCGGTTGAGCATCCCTTTGACCTGGCTCTCCCAGGAAAGCTTGGCCTGTGCCTGCGCGCTAGAATCGCTGTTTAACGGAGCCGCCACGCGCTGTGCCAGGTTTTGCGCCTTGGGTGCCGCCGTGCTGGCTGCTGCGGAATGCCTGACGTCTTGCTCTTTCTCCATCGGAGTTGGCGGCTTTGGCGGCGCTTTACGCTGCTGCTTATGCGCATTTTTACTGCGCTCGGCCACCACAATTTTTGCCGCCTCGGCACGTGCCAGTTCGGGCATCTCCGGCTCCCGCTGCTGTTGCGCAGGCCGTGCTGCGGAACTGTCCGCTTGTTGCTGCACCCCCAGCGGTAACGGTTTAGGCTGGCTTGGCGCTTCGATCTGCGCCGCCCAACTGAGCATGATCGCCGGTGGCGGCATCAGCACCGGCGGCAACGAAGTTTGCGGCCAGTAAAACAGCCATACCAGCGCCAGATGAACGCCTAGCGCATACAGTAAACCACGCCCCCAGCGCGGCTGCGGCAGAGCAGCCGCCTGAGTGCTATAAGGCTGACTAAACATAGGGATAGTAGATTACCTAATTGCGAATGATTGCAGATCACATTTGCTAATGATAATCATTTGTAAATATTAATGACAGATCTTTTCGCTATCCTGACGTAATCATTTTGCGGTTGGCGTGACCCACAGGTAATCCGCCATGGACCGATCGATGGCCATGCCCTGCTCTGCCAGCATCAACACCGTAAATTTGGCACCGGGCTGCAGATCCTGGATATGCAGCGGCACACCGACCGTTCTGGAGGCATGATATCCGCCCGCCATCAGCAGTGCAGGGGTGGGTGCAGCCAGTAAACTTTCGGCCATACGGCGATCGCGCTGCTGCTGAATGGCGAGCATGGCATGCAGCTGCACCTCATCAATTTTGCCGTCATGGGAATCACGGATGGTGACAGCAAGCGCCTGCTGAACTTCTGGGCGCACGGAAAGCTGGCCTTTGGGGAATTCGGGCCGCTGATAAAACGCCATGATTTCGCTGCGATCGAGGTTGGCGGATAACAGAGGATAAGGTGCACGCATCGCCGCCATTACCACGTCACCATACAGTGACCACTTCCAACTGGTTTGCCAGGCTGTCAGTTCAGCTACGCGGCTATCACGTACCGTCGGTTCGGTTTGCAGCCACTGCTTTACTTCATCCACTTTGCCTTGCTGGCTGGGCGTGATCATCTCCATCAGCACGCTGCCCTGCGGTCTTAGCTTAGGTAATTGCTCTACCAGCCACAGTTCGATCTGGTGGTGATAAGGATTGTCGTGCTTTTCACCCACGATCACCCGTGGCTGATCTGCCAGGCGCGTCAGTAACTGCTGCGGCGTCAATATCTCGCCACTGCGTAAATCAACAATCTTGCCTAGCGTGGTAATGTCGCTTTTCGGGGGAGAGGTCGGCCCCTGGCTACAGGCCGTAAGCATCAACGTTGCAAACAATATCAGAAACTTCATGTTGTCTTTCCTTACACAAAAGTGGCGACATTATAGATAATAATTATCATTTGCATATAGAAATTGGCAGCACCTGGTGGCCGACACCTGTTTTTTCGTTACCGTGTTTTGAGTTACGTTGATTTCGCGTAATGGAACGGGTATAACTGATAGCCATTTAGACGTCTATACGGATAGAGTGTTATGCAACCTGCCGCTGAAGGGCAATTCAAACGCACCATGAAAGCCCGGCATTTGGTGATGCTGTCGCTGGGCGGCGTGATCGGTACCGGTCTGTTTTTCAACACCGGCTATATCATCTCCACTACCGGTGCACTAGGCACCCTGCTGGCCTATTTGATTGGCGCTGTCGTGGTCTATCTGGTCATGCTGTGTCTGGGGGAACTTGCCGTCGCCATGCCGGAAACCGGCGCATTTCACGTCTATGCGGCACGCTATCTTGGCCCGGCAACCGGCTATACCGTTGCCTGGCTGTACTGGCTGACCTGGACCGTCGCGTTGGGCTCCAGCCTGACTGCCGCCGGTTTCTGTATGCAATACTGGTTTCCACAATCACCGGTCTGGTTGTGGTGCCTGATTTTCTGTCTGGCCATTTTTCTGCTCAATGTCATTACCACCCGCTTCTTCGCCGAAAGTGAATTCTGGTTCTCGCTGATCAAAGTGATCACCATTCTGGCGTTTATCGTGCTAGGTGGTGCAGCCATGTTTGGCCTGATCCCGATGAAAGACGGCACACCAGCGCCCTTCCTGAGTAACCTGACCTCATCGGGTTGGCTGCCCAATGGAACGTTACCGATCCTCATGACCATGGTAGCGGTCAATTTCGCCTTCTCCGGTACTGAGCTAATCGGCATTGCGGCGGGCGAAACCGAAAATCCGGAAAAAGTGGTGCCCTGGGCCATCCGCACTACGGTGGTCCGCCTGATGGTGTTCTTTATCGGTACGGTATTTATCCTGGCAGCGCTGATCCCTATGGAGCAGGCCGGGATCGTGAAAAGTCCGTTTGTTCTGGTCTTTGAGCGCATTGGTGTGCCTTATGCCGCCGATATTTTTAACTTCGTGATCCTGACAGCCATTCTCTCGGCCGCCAACTCCGGGCTGTATGCTTCGGGGCGCATGCTGTGGTCGCTGGCCAATCAGCGCACCATGCCTGCCTATTTTTCACGGGTGAATGCGCGCGGGATCCCGATGAATGCATTGACGTTCAGCATGCTCGGCGGCGTGCTGGCCCTGTTGACCAGCGTGATCGCTCCCGATACGGTGTTTGTGGCACTGTCTGCCATCTCCGGCTTTGCGGTCGTTGCCGTCTGGCTGAGCATCTGTGCCGCCCACTACGTTTTTCGCCGCCGCTATCTGCGCAGCGGTCAGCCAATTGAAGGGCTGAAATACCGTGCACCAGGCTATCCGCTGACGCCTATTGTCGGCTTTGCGCTGTGTTTATTGGCCTGTATCGGTCTGGCATTCGACCCAGAGCAACGCGTGGCGCTGTATTGCGGCCTGCCGTTTGTGGCGATCTGTTATCTGGCCTATTACCTGACCCGGCGTTCCGGGCAGAAAAACCTACTGAACACCGGAGAAGAACATGTCGGTTAACAACCCTCTGGCCGCCTTGCTGGCCGATAACCGCACGTTGATTTTGGACGGGGCAATGGCCACCGAGCTGGAGGCCCGAGGTTGCGATCTCACCGATCCGTTGTGGTCGGCAAAAGTGCTGATTGAAAACCCGGAGCTGATTTATCAGGTGCATCTGGATTACTTCAATGCAGGAGCACAGTGCGCCATTACCGCCAGCTATCAGGCCACGCCCCAAGGTTTTTTACGCCGAGGCCTGGATGAGTCGCAATCGTTGGCACTGATCGCCCAAAGCGTCCATCTGGCACAGCAGGCGCGCGCCGATTATCTGGCCCAGCGCCCGCAGCGATTGCCTTTACTGGTTGCCGGTTCGGTCGGCCCTTATGGTGCCTATCTGGCGGATGGATCTGAATACCGTGGCGACTACCATCTGCCGCAAGCAGAGATGATCGCGTTCCATCGTCCGCGTATCACTGCTCTGGCCAATGCTGGAGTGGATCTCCTGGCATGTGAAACGCTGCCTTCGTTCGCCGAATTACAGGCCCTGCTGGCGCTACTGGCGGAATTCCCAGCGCTGGGTGGGTGGTTCTCTTTCACTCTGCGCGATAGCCAGCATCTAAGCGATGGTACACCACTGGCCGTCGTCATGGCTGAGCTTAACGATAACCCGCAGGTACTGGCAGTAGGCGTCAATTGTATCGCGTTGGAAAACGTCACGCCGGCGTTGCAGCAGCTTGCCGCGCTGAGCAATAAACCGTTACTGGTTTACCCTAACTCCGGCGAACACTACGACGCGGTGAGCAAAACCTGGCACAGCTGCGGTAACCACCAGCATCATCTGATTAATCAGTTGGCCGATTGGCAGCATGCCGGGGCCCGCTTGATTGGCGGCTGTTGCCGAACCACGCCTGCCGACATTCAGGCGATTGCCGAACGCTGCCACGCATAAAAAAACCCCCTGTGGCCGAAGCCGCAGGGGGTCTCTTTCACGCTATCACAGCGGTTGGGTTTGTGCTTCCACTACGGCCAATGCCACCATGTTGACGATACGGCGCACTGAGGCGATCGGCGTCAGGATATGTACCGGTTTCGATACGCCCATCAATACCGGCCCTACCGTTACCCCCTCGGAAGACGAGACACGCAGCAGGTTGTAGCTGATCCGTGCCGCTTCCATACTTGGCATGATCAGGATGTTGGCCGCGCCTTTCAGCGGGCTGTCCGGCATCAAATCGTGGCGGATACTTTCCACCAGCGCGGCGTCACCGTGCATCTCACCGTCGATCTCCAATCCTGGCGCCATCTGATTGACCAGTTCCAGCGTTTTACGCATTTTGCTCGCCGACGGGCAATTGGAAGAACCAAAGCTGGAGTGGGACAACAGCGCCACCTTCGGTTCAATCCCGAAGCGCCGTACCGTGTCTGCCGCCATCAGGGTGATTTCCGCCAGCTGTTCCGGCGTTGGGTCATCGTTGACGTAGGTATCGGCGATAAAGGTGTTGCCACTCGGCAGCAGTAAGGCGTTCATCGCCCCTGCCACATGCACCCCTTCACGGAACCCGAACACCTTTTCCACTACGTCATAATGCTCGTGGTAGCTGCCGATAGTGCCGCAAATCATCGCGTCAGCCTCACCACGGTGCAGCATGATGGCAGCAATCAGCGTCGGGTTACCGATCACCGCACGGCGAGCCTGTTCCTGGGAAACACCACGGCGCTTCATGATCTGGTAATACTCACCCCAGTATTCATTAAAACGCGGATCGGACTCGTTATTCACCACTTCAAAGTCTTTGCCCGCCGTCAGCTGCAGGCCGAGTTTCTTCAGGCGCATTTCAATTACGCTTGGGCGGCCCACCAGGATCGGATAAGCCAGCCCCTGCGATACCAGCTCTTGAGTGGCATGCAGCACGCGCTCTTCTTCACCTTCGGCCATTACCACGCGTTTCACTTCTTTCTTCGCCTGGGAGAAGATCGGCTTCATAAACAGGTTGGTTTTGTAGACGAACTCGGTCAGTTTCTCTACGTAGGCATCAAAGTCTTCGATCGGGCGCATCGCCACGCCGGAATCCATGGCTGCCTTGGCTACCGCCGGGGCGATTTTGACAATCAGGCGCGGGTCGAACGGTTTGGGAATGATGTATTCCGGGCCAAAGGAGAGGTCCTGATCGCCATACGCCGAAGCCACTACGTCGCTCTGCTCTGCCAGCGCCAGATCGGCAATAGCGTGCACGCAGGCCAGCTTCATCTCTTCGTTGATGGTCGTGGCCCCCACATCCAGCGCGCCACGGAAGATGAACGGGAAGCACAGCACGTTGTTCACCTGGTTGGGATAATCAGAACGGCCGGTACAGATGATCGCATCTGGGCGCACCGCTTTCGCCAACGGCGGCAGAATTTCCGGTTCCGGGTTAGCCAGCGCCATGATCAGCGGATCTCTGGCCATGGTTTTCACCATATCCTGCGTCAACACGCCAGGGCCGGAGCAACCCAGGAAAATATCGGCATTGGGAATGGCATCCCCCAGCGTACGCTGGCCGTTATCCGCAATGGCATACGCCGCCTTGGTTTCTTCCATCTTGGCGTCGCGGCCCTGATAGATCACGCCTTTGGAGTCGCAAACGGTGATGTTCTGCTTGCTCAGACCCAACGCGACCAGCAGGTTCAAACAGGCAATCGAGGCCGCACCGGCTCCTGATACCACCAGGCGTACGTCGGAGATGTTTTTCTTCACCACCCGCAGGCCGTTGAGCACCGCAGCGGTGGTAATAATCGCCGTGCCGTGCTGATCGTCATGGAACACCGGGATCTTCATACGCTCACGCAGCTTCTTCTCAATATAGAAGCACTCGGGCGCTTTGATATCTTCCAGGTTAATGCCGCCGAAGGTCGGTTCCAGCGCGGCGATCACGTCAATCAGCTTGTCAGGATCGAGTTCATCGACTTCGATATCGAACACGTCAATACCGGAAAACTTCTTAAACAGAACCCCTTTACCTTCCATGACCGGCTTACCGGCCAGCGCCCCGATATTCCCCAACCCCAGCACCGCGGTGCCGTTGGAGATCACCGCCACCAGATTACCCTTGGCGGTATATTTATAAGCGGCCAGCGGGTCGGCAGCAATTTCCAGGCAGGGAGCAGCCACGCCCGGCGAATAGGCCAAGGCCAGATCGCGCTGCGTAGCTAGCGGTTTAGTCGGCGATACCTGGATTTTCCCTGGGACCGGAAACTGATGGAAATCAAGGGCACTCTGTTTGAGCTGTTCGTCCATTATGGGTTCCTTTGCTTTCTTCTTTTATGTTGAGGTAAGGCTTTATCGCTGAACTAGTATAGTGAGAGAATCGTCACAAACTTTGAAGCGTGCCATAACCTTGGGCGAAACTTGTAAATAAAAGTTAAAAGGAAGTTAAGCGAACAGAAAAACAGCAATTTTGGTTATGCCTGCGTCAGTCGTTTACCACTCACGCAGCAAATCTCACTGTCGCTTCCTTTGCATTGCTCAAGTGCCAAGCGGGCAAGGTTCGCAGGTAGAATGTGGCCTGGAGGGGGAGAAGTGCAAAGGGTTCAACCTGACGCAGTTAAACCCCTTTTTACCGTAGCGATTACTGTGACATATTAAGAATGGTGCGGATGTTGAGGGCACTGGTCGCGATAATATCGATCGCCCCGGTGCGCAGCGCGCCCAGAATAGCCAACGCTTTGGTATTCTCAGAGGCAATGGCGATCACACAAGGGATCTTCCGCAGTTCATCAATGCTCAGGCCAATGACGCGATCGTTCATCACCGTATCCACATGCATCCCCTGCGCATTGAAAAAGTCATAACCGGCGATATCACCGATCACCCCCTGATTCAGACTGGCATCAATGATCTCGTGGGGAGTAAACCAGCCAAGCTTTACCATGTAGCTGTTTTCGTTCATATCACCGATCCCCACCAGGGCCACATCGGCCTTGCGCGCCCGATCCAGGGTTTCCTTGATGGTACCGTTTTGCATAAACGCCTCTTTCAGCGCCCGGTTTTCAACATACGCCGGGGCATACAGCGTCTCGCTGCTACCACCAAACTTCTTCGCCAAACGGCGGCTGATGTGGTCAGCATTTATAGCGTCACCAGGGCGATGCGTCCCCCCAATGCCACAGATAAATTTACAGCTTTTTGGTGCCACGCTGCCCACATGGTCGGCGATCGCGGCCACGTTACGCCCTTGGCCAACCGCCAGCACCATATTATCTTTCAATGACATAGCCAGATAGCCGGAAACCAATGCTGCTACCTGACGCCGCTGTTCTTCCTCATCCTGATGATCCAGCGCGATTAATGCACGGCTGAGGGAAAAGCGCTCCAGCATTTGCTGCTCCAGCCGGGTACTGAATACCGGATGATAGCGGACGGTGATCTCAACAATGCCTTCTTCTTTAGCCCGTTTGAGTAAACGCCCGACCTTAATCCGCGAAATACCGAACTTTTTTGCAATCTCCTCCTGAGTGATTTCGTCCTGATAATAAGCCACGGCAATTTCAGTCAGCAGTTCGTTATCCTGGGATCCTGTTTTTTTTTCCATCCGTTACACGTTTCCCCACGGCAGATTAGTCTTTTTCAATAGAAGATGGGTTCAGCATGCCGAACCCATCTTATCGCATTGCTCGCTAGTATAACCTGTTCAAGCTGCAACGGTATTCAAGCGTTGTTCTACCGCATCAGCCAGTTGGCATAAAAGTAGACAGCAGGATACCGCACCGGCATCCAGCGCACCGCGCGAACGTTCCCCCAACCGGCTCGCGCGGCCAATCTTGGCAACCAGATCGCGGGTTGAATCACGTCCGGCAACGGCAGCCTGTTTCAACTGTTCCAGCGATTCACTGAAGCTATCACCGCGCCGAACCGCCTGCTCAAACCCTTCGATCGCAGGGATCAGCGTATCCATCAGGCATTTGTCGCCTACGCCAGCGCTGCTGATGTCTTGCAGTTCAGTGAGCCCATTGCGCAGCATGGCCAGAAAAACCTGTTTATCCAGCGCCGTTTTATCGCGCACGCCGTCGGCCATGCCCATGAACAGACTGCCATACAGCGGCCCCATCGAGCCACCAATCCCTTCCATCAGCGCGTCCGCTACCGCGTCGAAAGCCTGTGCCAACGACAGATTTTGGCCCTTGATGGACTCACCACATAAGGTGAAGCCTTTTGACATATTAATGCCGTGATCGCCGTCGCCAATCGCACCATCTATCTCACTGAGATACTCACGATTGCTGACAATCACGCCAATCAGCGCCGTGACGATCTCATTGCCATACTGCGTCGAAATTTGTGTGGTCATGATTCACTCCACCTGGGTTAGGCCCAATGAATGAGCGGGCATATCGAGCAACGTTTTCAATTGGTCGTCGAGCTTCATCACGGTTAGCGTCACCCCCATCATTTCCAGAGAGGTAAAATAGTTCCCCACATAGCGACGGTGAACCTTGATGCCACGCTCCGTCAGCCGCTTTTCAACCTCGGCATAATAGATGTAGAGCTCCATCACCGGCGTGGCCCCCAGGCCAGAAATCAGCAAGGCGACTTCCTGCCCCTTGTTCAACGGCATATCATTGAGCACAAAGTCGAGCATGGTGCCAGCCATCGCAGACGCTGACTGGATCGGTGATACCTCAATCCCAGGCTCGCCGTGATGACCAATCCCGATCTCCATTTGGCCATCGGCAATATGGAAGTTGGGCTTACCTACCGCCGGGATGGTGCAAGAGCTGAGCCCGACCCCAATCGAGCGGCAATTGCCAATGGCTTTTTGCGCAGCATCAATCACTCCGTCGAGATCGTAACCCAGTGCTGCGGCAGCGGCCCCGATTTTCCACATTAGAATTTCACCGGCGACGCCACGGCGCTTTTCAATTTCACTGGCGGGCGCAGAGGCAACATCATCATTTGCCACCACGGTTTTTACCGCGATACCGGCGGCGCTGGCCTTCTTCATCGCCATTTTGACGTTCATATTATCGCCAGCATAGTTGCCATACAGGCAGGCAACCCCCGCCCCGCTGTCCGCAGCCTTGAACGCATCCAGAAATGCTCCCGCCGTTGGCGAAGAGAAAATCTCACCGATGGCAACAGCATCGAGCATGTTCTTGCCAACATAACCCAGAAACGCTGGCTCATGCCCCGAGCCCCCACCGGTAACAATGCCCACTTTGCCTTTGATCGGTGCAGCAGGGTATTTGAGCACTCGTGCATTATCGGTCGCGGTAAAATATTCCGGATGAGCCTTCAGGTAGCCCTGAATGGCATCTTCCACGACGTGATCGGGATCGTTAATGATTCTGTTCATCATGGCCTCTCTTTCGCCTGAGTATCGAGTTATTGAATGGTGTAACCGCCGTCAACCACCAGATTGCTGCCGGTGATCATGCTGGCCGCATCGCTCGCCAAAAACAGCGCACTGACGGCAATATCCTCGGGTTCGGCAAAGCGCCTTAGGGGAATCTTCTGCTTCATTTGTTCCGCAACCTCGCCTGACCATGCTTTGCGCCCCAACTCGGTCAGCACCACCGTGGGTGAAATGGCGTTTACCCGCACGTTGTGCGGCCCCCATTCCAGTGCCAGAACCTGGGTCAAACCAATCACACCGGCCTTGCTGGCGCAGTAAGCCAGATGATTGGGCAAGGCGACTACACCGGCCTGCGAGGCCAGGTTGATAATGCTGCCACTGCCCTGACGAATCAAATAGTGGCCCACGGCCTGACTGGTAAGGAACACCCCTTTCAGGTTCACCGCCATGGTGTTATCCCAAGCATCTTCTGGCAGTTCTTCCGCCGGATACAGCGCGACGATCCCGGCGCTATTGACCAGCACATCCAGCCGCCCGAAATGGGCATTAGCCTGCGCAACAGCCTGTTCTACCGAGGCTTTGTCGGTGACATCCATCACGATGCCCAATGCCTGCTGCTGATCCAGCTGTTGGGCAATCTGCACCACCTGTGCAGCGCGATCCAACAGCACAACCTGCGCGCCGTTTTGCAGATAGCATTTGGCAATAGCCAGACCTATTCCCGCCGCGCCGCCGGTTATCAACGCCACTTTCCCTTGCAAGGCTCCCTTGCTTTGACCAGTAATCATAGAAAACTCCCTCAAACGGTTAGTTACGCCAAGCTGTGATGATTTTCTTCCACGGTGGTAGGCACGGCTTTAGGCAAGGTGACATATTTCATCAATACGCCGCTGAACAAATACAGGCCGGTGAAAATCCAAATCACCCCGCTGCTCCCCAAGCTGCCGATAAACAACCCTACCACTGCCGGGCCAACGAAGGTGCTCAACCCCGCGCCGAGATTCAGGATCGACATGGCGGCACCTTTATTCTCCGGGGCCAACGTTGGCATAATGGCCGAAAGAGGTACGAAGGCAGCCAGGCAAGCACCGAATAGCCCGGCGGCCACGACGGTCAGCAGAAAATTGGGGCCAAGGAAATAAGGCACGTAATAGAACATCAGCGTGGTGATAGCGCAGCCGACGCAACCGAACCACATGACGACGTTACGCCAGCCCAGGCCGTCGCTGATCACCCCAAAGATCAGGTTGAAGATAATGTTCACCGTCCACAGTGCCGCATACATCTGTAGCCAGTCTGTGCGGCTAAACCCGATATCCATCATGTACATCGGCATAAACACCACAAAGCCGTACGCCGCAGAGGTATTGATGGTGCGGACAATGCCGCCCAGGCCGATTTTCGGGTTCTCAAACGCAATGGTGATCCCCTTGAGCACATAGCTGAGGGAGGCTTTTTGCTTGTCCCCCACGTCGCTATGGCCAGGGGTGCGGTTAAGCATCAGTGCGATCATTGCCCCGAGTACCACAAAGATTAATGCGCTCCATAAGGTGTGAATTTCCCCCAGGAACGGCAGCATGATGCTGGAGTAGAGCACGCCCAGTACGCTCAACCCACCGCTGTAGACAAACCAGAAAATCCCCACGGCGGAACCCAGCCTCTCCGGCGGAGCCTCATAGGCGACCCATACCAGAAAACCATAGGCAAACAGGGGATAGCCCAGCCCGCGCAGCGCATAGGTCGGTATCATCACCGACAGGTTATTACTGGGTAATCCCCACACCAGAAAACACACCGAGCCCAGCAAGAACAGCAACAATCCAGCCAGCATGACGCGACGAGCGGTAAAGATTTCCGCCAAGACGCCGGAAAACCAGGCGGAGATTGCCGCAGCAAAACCGTAAACGCTAAACAGCAGCGCAGATTCCTGAATGGTTAAGCCTTTGCCGATCAAATAGGGTGAAAGCCAGCCTTGTTCCAGCCCCTCCCCCATCATAAAGACCAACACACCGGCATAACCGAGCATTAATTTTGGTGACAGACCAATGCGATGAATCAGTCCATTCAGCATAAAACACCCCAGCACATTGAATTGTGGAGGTGCAGGCTAGCCCGCACCCGAAGAATGATGCAGGCATTACAGGTTTGGGTTGAGCACCACTTTGATTGAGCCGATGCCCCGTTTCATCATGGCGAAGCCTTCAGCAAACTGCTCGAGTGGCAACGTTTGAGTGACGACGCCTTTGGTGGGCAGATCGCCATTGCGTATCCCTTCAATCACCAACGGATAACAATAAGGGCCCAGGTGCGACCCCAGCACGTCCAGCTCCTTACGATCGCTGATAATGCTCCAATCGACGGTCACCGGATCTTTAAACACCGAGAACTCGACAAAGGTGCCCAATTTGCGGATCAGCATCAGCCCCTGTTCGACAGATTGCTGCGCGCCGGTGGCTTCAATGTAGATATCGCAGCCGTAGCCTTCGGTCATGTCTTTAACAATCGCCATCACATCATCGCGCAAGGGGTTCAGCACGACGTCGGCACCAAATTCTTTCGCTAACGCCAGACGCTCGTCAGACAGATCGAGCACCACCAGCTTCGATGGGCCAGATTTTTTAATCGCCCCGATCATCCCTAACCCCAGCGTTCCGGCCCCAGCCAGCACCACAACGTCACCCAGTTTGATATTGGCGCGCTGTACCGCATGGAAAGAACAGGCATAGGGTTCGATCAGAATGGCGTCCTCGATCGGCATATCCGCAGGAACGTGGTAGTTGATGGCCTCTTTGGTGAACTTCATGTACTCAGCCATGCCGCCATTAACGTTTTTCTGGAAGCCGTACAGGTCGTGTTTCTCACACATCCAATACTGGCCACGGTTACAGAAGCGGCATTGCCAGCAGGGGACTATCTGTTCAGAGATCACCCGATCGCCCAGCTTAAATCCCTCAACGCCTTCACCATATCCCACCACGTGGCCGATAAATTCGTGGCCAGGGATCATCGGCGCTTTGATGTAAGCCGGTTGTTTTTCATCCCCCCAAAAGCTGGCGGCTCCTTCAAACGCTTTAACGTCACCGGCGCAGATGCCGCAGGCTTCAACTTTCACCAGGATCTCTTTCGGGCCAATTTTCGGTACCGCCACAATCTCTAGGCGATAGTCCTTCGGGGCATAGGCCACCACCGCTTTCATGGTTTCAGGAATGCCTTCGGCCATGTTTGCCGCTGTTACGCAGTTCTGACACATAGTTCTATCCTCGGGTAGGGTTTATTTTTATGATCATAAGTACACACAAAGAACAAATAAACACTACATACTCTCAACATGTTTGCCCACTACCAACCTTTGAAATTGTGATCCTGCTCAAGAAGCCCCCTTAAAGTCATCAGAAAGGCCTTTATACCGATTTATTCGTGACGTTAATCACCTTTAGTGACCAATCCCTCTTAATAAAAATAAAAACAAATGAACATCAATTGAACATTTGATAAATGATGGTTATGGTAATAGCCATGACGCGCCACCGGGGATCGTCAGCCTTACCCTTGACCAGCAGGAGATGTGTTATGCAGCCTATTGCGATTGGCGCCGATGATGCCGCCATTGAACTGAAGAATGTGATCGTTGCTTTTCTGCAACAACGCGATATTCCGGTCACCGACTACTCACCGGGAAGCGATACGGCCCCCGTCGGTTATCCCGATATCGCCTTTCAGGTGGCACAGGGCATTAAGGATGGGAAACACCAACGTGGCATTTTGCTGTGTGGCACCGGTATTGGCATGAGCATTGTGGCCAACAAGGTCCCGGGGATCCGCGCGGCACAGTGTCATGACACCTATTCGGCACAGCGCGCACGTAAAAGCAACGATGCACAAATCATCACGCTTGGCGCACGCGTCATTGGCCCGGAACTGGCGAAATCGATCGTCGAAGCCTGGCTGAGCTCTGAATTTGAAGGAGGGGGATCGGCGCCCAAGGTGGCAAGAATAGGCTATTACGAACAGGTCGTTGGCCAACGCTGAACCCAATGCCGATAAAGCGTCAATGCGTGGGGGCCCGTAGCAAGCCTGCATTTGCGCCCCCCATTGTTTCTATCCATTGCAACAATCAGAAAAAGCGTATTTCATTCATCAGCCATATGATGCATGGTGTTAACCATAATGAAATACGTTCTCATTTACTGTTATGACTTTGGGCAAGGAGCTTATAAATGAATCAATTAGACGCACTCAAACAGTTGACCGTAGTCGTTGCCGACAGCGGTGATATCGAATCCATCCGCCAGTTCGAACCGCAGGATGCCACCACCAACCCTTCGTTAATCCTCAAGGCCGCGGCGCTACCGCAGTATAAATCGCTGATCACCGAAGCGCTGGAGTACGCCCGCCAGCAAGGCGGCAGCAAAGAAACCCAGCTGATTAACGCCAGTGACAGACTGGCGGTGAATATCGGGGTAGAAATTCTAAAAAGCGTGCCGGGCCGTATCTCCACCGAGGTGGATGCCCGCCTATCCTTCGATCGCGGTATGTGCGTGGCCAAGGCACGCAAGCTGATCGGCATGTATCAAAACCAGGGGATCGATAAATCCCGCATTCTGATCAAGCTGGCGGCCACCTGGGAAGGGATCAAGGCGGCCGAAGAGCTGGAAAAAGAAGGCATCAACACCAACCTGACGCTGCTGTTCTCCTTTGCTCAGGCCCGTGCCTGCGCCGAAGCCGGTGTCTACCTGATTTCGCCGTTCGTGGGCCGTATCTACGATTGGTATCAGGCCAGACAGCCGATGACCGATTACGATGCCGAGCAGGATCCGGGCGTGAAATCCGTTCGTACTATCTATGAATACTACAAACAGCACCGCTATCAGACCGTGATCATGGGTGCCAGCTTCCGTAAAGTTGAGCAGATCCTGGCGTTGGCGGGGTGTGACCGTTTGACCATTGCGCCAAACCTGCTGGAAGAGTTGAAACAAAGCAATCAGCCTATCGAACGTAAACTGACGCCGTCTACCGAAGGATTTTATCAGCCTGCGCCACTGGCCGAGGCCGAGTTCCGCTGGTTGCACAACCAGGATGCCATGGCGGTTGAGAAGTTGGCCGAAGGCATTCGCCTGTTCGCCGTCGACCAGCAGAAGCTGGAAGATATGCTGATCGCACAGCTGTAAGGCGATGATAAATAAGTGAGATTGGCAAGAAATTGCCCCTCACCCTACCCCTCTCCCACAGGGAGAGGGGATCCGATCGAGTGTGTTTTAAAGGTAGTGACTCACTTTGGCTAAGGACGATCAAGCTAGCTAAAATGACTTTTTTATTTTCAAACGAGTAGTGGCTAACAGCTCCCTCTCCCTGTGGGAGAGGGTTGGGGTGAGGGAAACTACTCCATCACCCGGTGGATCTGCAAATACTGTAACAGCATGATGGTTTTACCATCTTTGAGGCGGCCGTCGGCGATCATCGCGATTGCCTCACCAAAAGGCAGTTCCACCACTTCAATATCTTCATCCTCGATGCCACCACCGCTGGTTTGCCGTTCATCATCCTGGTACTCGGCAATAAAGAAGTGGAGTATTTCCGTCACGCCACCCGGCGACATGTAGGCCTCAAAGATCTTTTGCACCTTCGAAACCTGAAAACCGGTTTCTTCTACCGCTTCACGGCGGGCGCACTGTTCAGGCTGATCGTCATCCAGCAGCCCGGCGCAGGCTTCCAACAACATGCCCGTGGCATTGCCGTTGACATAGGTCGGCATGCGGAACTGGTTGGTCAGTACCACGGTGCCCTTGGCGCGGTTATACAGCAAAATGGTCGCCCCGTTGCCCCGGTCATAGACCTCACGCACCTGTTCGATGGTTCCGCCATTTTTACGTTTTAACTCAAAGGTGTATTTATTCAAAACGTACCAGTTGTCCGACAACAGCTGCTTTCTGATATTTTCAATTTTTGACGACATATTCCCTTCTTCCGTTAGCCAACGCACCGCAACCTTTGGCCACTAGCAAAGCGCAGCTACAGCAGATTTGCAACAAAAAACCGCATGCTAAACAGAAATGGGGAGTTGGGGCGACTAAAACTTCAGCGAGATGATATTACAGTAGCGAGCCAATGCCACACAGCTGAAATAGACCAATGAGATAAAAACCTCTTATTTCATAACAAAAGGTTTCTATAAATAAGACAGCTGTGGAACTGGATAATAACCCGACTTATTTACGCTTTAGGAATAGCATCCAGCTGGAAACTTGTACCACTGGTCACGTTACCCTCTTCATCGTAGAAATCGACACCGAGCCAGGCACTGGTAAATGGCCCTCCATTTGCTGGTAACATCATTGAATTGGGTGTCAAGATCCCTTTATCGATCATATCCTGATATGAAACGATAATTTCCTGCTGCCGTGCCAATACGTCTCCGACGGTATCACCACCGACTTGAGCATACCCAGTATTTACACTCTTTAAGGCCGCTTGATTAAAGCAGTTATAAAATCCGCTAGCAAATCCCGAAAAATTCTCATTGCCTATGGCCTCCCTGACGGCTACAGAATCAAAGCTGGCATTAAACAAATAGATGCCAACTTTGATTTTTTTATCGGCCTCTGTCACATTGGGATTAACTTCAAAACTCAGCATCGAATAAATGCTACTTTTATCCTCTTTATCCCTGTCTCTTATACACATCTAAAAGGGGGGGGGGGGGGGGGGGGGGGGGGGGGGGGGGGGGGGGGGGGGGGGGGGGG